>JAOULY010000011.1 GCA_029881775.1 Gammaproteobacteria bacterium | reverse complement strand
TGCCTTGCTTCAGCCTGCGATGCCCTGTATCCGCTCACTGGTGGCCGGATGATCTGCGTCAAACAGGCGCTCGCATACGGCACAGAACTCGCGATATTCGCGGGATAAGGGGTAGGCAAACGGATCGTCCAGGTTCCAGACGATGTTGATCTGATAGTCTGCCAGTAGCGTGCAGCGTTGCTTGTCCCAGGTGTTGTAGAGCGATATGTCATCGGTTTCCACGGCGCGTTGTTTGAGCCGGGAGAAATTCCATAGCATCCGGCCCATGCGAACACCGAACTTGTTGTCAAAGTCGGCGGCAGTCGGGGCATAGGCGGCGACCTGTAAACCAGGATTCTGCTGGAGAAATGAAGAAAACAGGCGTTCAATCACGAAAATCCGCATGGATGCGCTCGTATCGCGCTGGTACTGGCCGCTGCCACTGTAAATCTGTCCGATTTCGGAGCCACGTGCCGCTTCCGCGTCAAGCAAGCCGAGCGCGTGTTCAATAAAGCTGAAATAGCGGTCCCAGAATGGCGGGCGTGCGATGAAGTAATTGCAGAAGGCAAAGGTGCTGGTATCGCTAACCGTTGCGACATTGATGCCGGTCTCTTGCTGCAGGAAACAGGCAACCTTTTCGATGCCCGTGTGCGCACAGTGAATGCCCTGTTCCCAGACATTTGCATAGACCGCCTCGTTGCCGATCATGGGGTTGATAAACGCGCAATCGGCCCCGTCCGCAAATGCGTTGCTGGCAAAGCGGTGGAAATCGCCAAGACTGATCGGCGACTTGTAATCGAATTTCCAGGAGACGAGTCCCCAGGGTTCATCGTTAGCATGGCTGGCAGCATCAGCATGAATCTGTCGAAACAGTTCGTACTCGCGCGTGCCGCTGGCACAGTTGCCCGATGCGTCGAAGGGTATGGCGTTTGCGCAGACAAAATCCTTTTGCTGCGCATTCGTGTAGGCCTGGTAGATTTTCATGTCCGTAAAACTGTTCGTCCCTGGTGTCCTGGATAAAGCAAGACGTATGCCATGCCGTGTTTTGCCGGGTAACACGCAGCCATTAACCTGTAGACAGAATGCCGCCGGCCACGGACTGCCGCCGGCCATGCAAATGCTTGCCGCTGCCTGACAGGATTCCGGCAATTGCTTGCCTCCCCTGGCGGATTTGCGCCACAAATTCGTCATCCAATTTGTTAGCAAATATAAGCGACTGAATTGATTGTATTTTATGCGCGCATATTTGTGGCATAGCTATTGCATTAGCAGTAGCAGGCGCCAGTTGCTGCATTACTACGGACAGTCAGCAACCGGTTTCATGGAAGAAACAGTCAAGCAGGATTGCTTATGAACAAGATCATCATCATTGCTGTGGCAGCCGTCGCGATACTCGCTGTGGCTGGCGGCGCGGCGTTCTATTTTCTCGGTGGTTCCAAAGACGAAGCCATGATTGAAGGCGAAGCGGCTACCGGTGAAGGTGGCGGCGCAGTCGGTCTTGTCGATCTCGATCCCCCGATCTACCACGCACTCAATCCTGACTTCGTCATCGCGTTCCAGAATCCCAGGAATGTGCGTTTTGTAAAAGCGTCGATCGAGGTGATGGTCCGTGATGACAAGGTCATCGATGATCTCAAGCTGCACATGCCGGCTGTGCGTGATGCAGTCATCATGCTGTTCAGTACCAAGACAGAAGATGACCTGATCATGCAGGAAGGCAAGGAAAAGTTCCGCGCCGAGATCCTGCAGGTCATCCGCGACACCCTCGAATCACTGACCGGTGCGCCGGGTGTCGAGGCGGTTTATTTCTCCAACTTCGTGATGCAGTAACGCTATGAGCGAGAACGAGATACTTTCCGAGGAAGAAGTCGACGCCCTGATGGATGGGGTGACTTCGGGCGAGGTCGGTGGCGATTCACCACCACCGGCCGGTGAGGTCATTCCCTATGACCTGACCGACCAGGACCATATCGTCCGTGGCCAGTTGCCGGTGCTGGAAAAAATCAATGCGAACTTCATGCGCCTGCTTGAAGAAGGTTTCGAGCAGATGCTGCAACGCCCGGTCGAGATCGAGGAAGACGGCCTGCAGACGGTTCGTACCAGCGACTATATTCACAGTCTTGGTTTGCCGGTCAGTCTGAATTTTATCGAGGTGGCGCCGTTGCGCGGCGAGGCGCTGGTGGTGCTTGACCCGGCCATGGTGTTCGCCATCGTGGATATCTATTTTGGCGGTACCGGCAAGTACCGCAACCAGAAGATCGGTCGGGATTTCACGCCGACCGAGAATCGCATCATTCAGCTGGTCCTGAACCAGTTGCTGCAGGACCTGGGCGGCGCATGGGAGCCGGTCATGCAAATAACGCCGCGCTTCATCAAGTCAGAGACCGACCCGCAATACTCGGTATTGGCCGGGTCACGCGAAATGCTGGTGATATCAAGTTTCCGCATGAGCCTCGAGGAAGTGGATGGCGAATTCCATATTGCACTGCCTGCGACGATGGTCGAGCCGGTGCGTGATTTACTCGATGGTGGCCAGCGCAAGAACAAGTCCGTGGACCAGGGCGACTGGTTGCAGGCACTGCAAATGAATATCCAGGAAGCAAAAGTGGACCTGTCGGCGACCATTGCCCGCACGCGCCTGACGCTGCGCGATGTGGTCGGCTTGAAAAGCGGGGATGTGATCCCGGTGAATACGCCGGAGCAGGCAACCCTGCAGGTTGGCGATGTACCGGTATTTACAGGTCAGTTCGGCGTCTACCGTGAGCACAATGCTGTCAGGGTGACGGGTGAAGTGGATCCTTCCGAGAAGGTCAGGTTGAAACAAGATCAGGAGTAAGTCATGAGTGAGCAGACAGGTAAAACGGAAATGAGTGGTGGGGCAGAAGAGCAGGGTGCTGCCGTGGATGCCGCGGGCGCTGCAGGCTACGAGCGTGCATCGTTTGACGAGCTGGGTGACGGGTCGGCCGCTCCTCGGGTCGCGGGCGAAACCAGTCTCGATGTGATCCTGGATATCCCGGTAACGCTATCGATGGAAATCGGTCGTTCGCGGATAAGCATCGAGAATCTGCTGCAACTCGCCAAGGGTTCGGTCGTGGAGCTGGACCGCATGGCGGGTGAGCCGCTGGATGTTCTCGTTAACGGGACGCTGGTTGCGCGCGGTGAAGTGGTTGTCGTGAACGACAAGTTCGGTGTGCGGCTGAGTGACGTGATCAGTCCCGCGGACCGCGTCAAGACGCTCAAATAAACGCTAGCAGATAACCGGGCCACAATACATGTCTTATATCGCAACAATGCTTAAACACCCGACCGCACTGTTCATGCTGTTGGCATCGATGCCGGTCACGGCGGCGGACACGCCTTCGCCGATCGGCATGGCGGGCGAGGTGATGGACGGTGGCTTCATGCTGCAGTTTATCGCCGGACTGGGTATCGTGATCCTGTGTATCGTGGGGCTCGCCTGGGTGCTGAAGCGGGCCGGCGGGTTACAGTCATCGGCACGCGGAACCTTGCGCGTCATCGACGGTGTTGCCCTCAGTACCCGTGAACGGCTGGTACTGGTGCAGGTCGGTAATCAACAGGTACTGCTGGGTGTTGCGCCCGGTCGTGTCAATCGTGTGCATGTGCTGGACGAGCCGGTCCATACCGCATCTCCCGAAAGTGAACGGACAGTCAGTTTTGCCGCTCGCCTGCGTGATGTGGTCGCCAGGGAGAAGCAGTCATGAAGCGCCTGTGGGTAGCGGGAATACTGCTGCTTTGCATGTTGCCGGCTGCCACCGCCGTTGCGGCACCGGGCATGGCCGCGATCACAGTTACCCCGTCAAGCAACGGCGGAGAAACCTGGTCATTGAGTATCCAGGTACTGGCGATGATGACGGCGCTGTCACTGTTGCCGGCAGCGCTGATTTCGATGACGTCATTCACACGCATCATTATTGTGCTGGCAATCCTGCGCCAGGCACTGGGAACGGCCCAGACGCCGTCCAACCAGATACTTATCGGCCTGTCCCTGTTCCTGACGCTGTTTGTCATGTCACCGGTGTTCGGGAAAATCTATAACGAGGGGATCAAACCTTATCTTGAAGAAACCATTACGCCCGGCGAGGCGTTGCAGAAGAGTGCCTCACCGCTGCGCAGCTTCATGCTTGAGCAGACCCGTGAAACCGATCTTGGCATGTTTGCCGACATTGCCCACTACGAACAGGATGACCTGAAAACACCGGAATCCGTGCCATTCTCGTTGCTGGTGCCGGCCTATGTCACCAGCGAGCTGAAGACGGCGTTCCAGATCGGCTTCCTGGTGCTGATTCCATTTCTCGTGATCGACCTGGTGGTGGCCAGTGTGCTGATGTCAATGGGCATGATGATGTTGTCGCCCATGATTATCTCGCTGCCGTTCAAGATCATGCTGTTTGTGCTGGTAGATGGCTGGGCGCTGATAATCGGCACCCTCGCTTCCAGCTTCTATGTGTAGCTGGCGGAGAGCGAATTTATGACACCGGAAAGTGTAATCCTGATCGGACAGGAAGCCATCAAGGTCACCGCGCTGGTAGCGACACCGATACTCGGCTCCGCGCTCGCCGTGGGTTTGCTGGTCGGTATGTTCCAGGCGGCAACGCAGATCCAGGAGGCGACGCTGAGTTTTATTCCCAAGCTTGCCATCATGGCGGCTACCCTGTTGATAGGCGGGGCATGGATGCTGAACCTGATTGTCAATTTCACCCGCCGCCTGTTCGAAAACATACCGGCACTGATCAGCTGACAGTTACATACCATGATCGCCGTCACCAGCATGGAACTGAACACCTGGATGTATGCCTTCCTGTGGCCGCTCCTGCGTGTGGGTGCAATGTTTTCTGTTGCACCGATATTCGGCGCCCGCATGGTGCCGGCCAAGGTGCGCGCGGCGCTTGCGCTGGTCATGTCGCTGATGATGGCGCCAATGATCGTGCAGGATACGGTGCCGGTCGAGATCTTCAGTGCCGATGGACTACTCGTCGGTACCCAGCAGGTGCTGATCGGCCTGACCATGGGTTTTACACTACAGCTGGTTTTTACATCGATCGTTATAGCTGCGCAGTCTATTGCCATGAGTATGGGTCTCGGTTTCGCTAACGCGGTCGACCCGCAAAACGGCGTGCAGGTGCCGGTTGTCGCGCAATACTACCTGACGCTGGCGACGCTTATGTTCCTTGCGCTGAATGGTCACCTGGTGCTGGTGCAGTTGCTGGTCGACAGTTTTATCAGCCTGCCGGTCGGGACTACCGGACTCACGCCGACGGATTACTGGAGCCTGGTAAGCTGGGGCAGCCGGATGTTTGCCGGTGCTGTCGCGATCGCACTGACAGCGATCGCCTCGCTGTTACTGGTTAACCTGGCGTTTGGCGTCATGAGTCGTGCAGCGCCACAGCTGAATATATTCGGTGTCGGTTTCCCGGTCATGATGCTGACCGGGTTTGTCATTATCATGCTGAGTGTCCCGGGTATCACGCCGCACGTGTCGAACCTGGCGCAGGAAGCATTCCTGTTGCTGCAGGACATGCTGGGTGGAGGTCTGAACGATGGCCGATGACCAGAATGGTATGGAACAAACAGAACAGGCGACCCCCAAACGCCTGCGCGATGCCCGCGAAGAAGGCCAGGTTGCGCGCTCGCGCGATCTGAATACCCTGCTATTGCTGTTGGCGGCTTCAGGTGGCCTGGTTTCGTTTGGCGGTCATCTTGCCGGCGGG
Source organism: Gammaproteobacteria bacterium (assembly GCA_029881775.1). Lineage (GTDB taxonomy): Bacteria > Pseudomonadota > Gammaproteobacteria > UBA9214 > UBA9214 > UBA9214. The sequence goes on along the minus strand of JAOULY010000011.1, from coordinate 11,032 downwards.
CTTACCCGCCAGATGACGTCGTCACTGAGCCTGCAGCGGGAACAGATGTTCGATCCGAAACTGTTGGCGCCGTACCTGGGTAACGTCCTGATCGAGGTGCTGCTTACATTTGCCCCGTTCCTGATGTTGCTGTTCATGGTCGCGTTTGTTGCACCCATGCTGCTGGGTGGCTGGGTATTCAGCCCCAAGTCGCTGGCACCGAAATTCAGCAAGATGAATCCGATCAAGGGTTTTGGCAGGATATTTTCCATGCGTGCGCCGGTCGAGGCGCTCAAGGCGTTTGCGAAATTCCTGGTGGTGGCTGTTATATCGGCACTGTTGCTGTATGCGCGCGCAGAAGATTTGTTTCTGCTCGGCAGCGAGCCGGTCAAGCAGGGCCTGGGGCACATGGCGGCGATTATCGGCTGGTCGTTTGTTGCCCTCAGTGCCGTGTTGATTGTCATTGCCGCGGTGGATGTGCCATTCCAGCTATGGGAGCACGCCAAGAAACTCAAAATGACCAAGCAACAGGTCAAGGACGAGCGCAAGCAAACCGAAGGCAACCCGGAAAACAAGAGCCGCATACGTGCTGTGCAACGACAAATGGCCCAGCAGCGCATGATGCAGGATGTGCCGACCGCCGATGTGGTCGTCACCAACCCGACCCATTACGCGGTCGCCCTGCGTTACGACAAGGAACGTTCCGGCGCGCCGGTTGTGGTGGCAATGGGTGCCGACCTGATCGCCGGGCACATCAGAAAAGTCGCCATGGCGAACGATGTGCCGATTGTCGAGGCACCGCCGCTGGCGCGTTCACTCTATTACAACGCCGAGATCGGCGGGGAAATACCGGCCGGCCTGTACGTGGCCGTGGCGCAGCTGCTCGCCTATGTTTACCAGCTGCGTGCTGTGCGCATGCCCGGTCAGCGGCCGCCCGAACAACCGGATGGTTTCCCTATTCCGGATGGTTTGCAGCATGAATAGATACGATGGAGCTACAGGATAAAGCCATGGACATAACAGTGACACGCGGAACATTATCGCCACGAATGCTGATCGGTCTCGGCACGCCGCTGATCGTGGTCATGTTGCTCAGCATGATGGTTCTGCCGCTGCCGCCGCTGGTACTGGACCTGTTATTCACCTTCAATATCGCACTCGGACTGGTCGTGTTGCTGGTGGCCGTTTATACCGTCAAGCCGCTCGAGTTCGCGATATTCCCGACGGTGTTGCTGGTGGCAACCCTGTTGCGACTGGCGCTGAACGTCGCGTCGACACGCGTCATTATGCTGGATGGCCACGAGGGCACCGCTGCGGCGGGCCGGGTGATCGAGGCATTCGGTGATTTCGTTGTCGGCGGCAACTACGCCGTCGGCCTGGTGGTATTCGCCATCCTGATGATCATTAACTTCGTTGTGGTCACCAAGGGTGCCGGGCGCATCTCGGAAGTCAGCGCCCGCTTCACCCTCGATGCCATGCCCGGCAAGCAAATGGCGGTCGATGCCGACCTGAATGCCGGCCTGATTACGCAGGAAGAGGCGCGTGCGCGGCGCGAAGAAGTGGCGCAGGAAGCGGACTTCTACGGCGCCATGGATGGTGCCAGCAAGTTCGTGCGCGGCGATGCGGTTGCCGGCATGCTGATCCTGTTTATCAACATAATAGGCGGCTTTACTGTCGGTATCCTGCAGCACGGTCTGTCAGTCAGCGATGCGGCACAGAATTATATTCTGCTGACCATCGGCGACGGCCTGGTCGCACAGATCCCGTCACTGGTGTTGTCGACGGCCGCCGCCATTATCGTTACCCGGGTGTCTGTTTCGCAGGACATGGGGGAGCAGTTCTTCAGGCAGCTGTTTACCAACTCGCGTGCGCTGACCGTGACGGCCGCGATCGTCGGCTCGCTCGGGCTGGTGCCGGGTATGCCGAATCTGGTGTTTATCACCATCGCGTTGCTGCTCGCGGCAACCGCCTATTACGTGCGTGAATTCAAGCAGGCGGAAGCTGCAAGCGAGCAGGTCAAGCAGAACAAGCCGGCCGAGGTGGAGGCAAACCCCGATCTTGGCTGGGACGATGTGCAGCCGGTCGACATCATCGGCCTCGAGGTCGGTTACCGGCTGATCCCGCTGGTCGACAAGAAACAGGGCGGTCAGCTGATGTCGCGCATCAAGGGTGTGCGCAAGAAGCTTTCCCAGGAGCTGGGTTTCCTGATCGACCCGGTCCACATTCGTGACAACCTGGACCTGCAACCGGGCGCGTACCGGATCAACCTGCTGGGCGTGCCCGTGGGCGAATCGGAAATACATATCGACAAGGAAATGGCCATCAACCCGGGCCAGGTATTCGGCGACATCAAGGGTATCGAAACCACGGACCCGGCATTCGGCCTGGCGGCCGTGTGGATCGATCCCGGCCAGCGCGACGATGCGCAGACCAAGGGTTATACCGTGGTCGATGCCAGTACCGTGGTAGCGACCCATCTCAGTCACCTGTTACAACAACATGCGCACGAGTTGCTTGGTCACGAAAGCGTGCAGCAGTTACTCGACATGCTGGCAAAGTCTTCACCGCACCTGGTCGAGACGCTGGTACCCAAGACGCTGGCGCTGGGCGTGGTCGTCAGGGTCTTGCAGAACCTGCTGGAGGAAGGTGTGCCGATACGCGACCTGCGCAGTATCGCCGAGACTCTGGCGGAGCAGGGTGTGCGCAGTCAGGATCCTGACATGCTGACGGCCGCCGTGCGCACCACGCTTTCCCGGATGATTTACCAGAAAATCAACGGGATGGAAGATTTATTGCCGGCCATGACGCTGGAGCCGAATCTGGAACAGTTGTTGCAACAGTCTGTGCAGGGTGCACAGGATGGCGCCCCCGGCATTGAGCCGGGACTGGCAGAAAATATGCTGGTTTCGTTGCAGGAACAGACGCGACGTCAGGAATTGAGCGGCGAGCCGGCCGTGTTGCTGGTGTCCCCGGTGTTGCGGCGCTGGCTTGCGCAGTTTGTGCGCGGTTCGGTACCCGGCCTGAACGTGCTGTCCTATAACGAAGTGCCGCGGACGAAACAGATCAAGATCATTGCCACGATTGGTGGCGAGTCGTGGAAGAAAGCAGGTTAACGGGAAACGGAATTTCCGGCTGACACAACGTTACCTCACGCGTAACGCTTGAGAAGCCTGGTACACGGAGGTGCTGGCAATGAAAATGAAACGCTTTATCGCAGCCGAGATGCGCGATGCAATGCAACAGGTCAGCGATGCGCTCGGTCCTGATGCGCTGATTCTTTCCAGTCGCAAGACGGATGACGGCGCGGAAATCATTGCCGCGGTCGATTACGAGGAAGACCTGCGTAATGCCGGTAGCGCCACCCTGGCCGAGCCGTCTGAAACACACCCTGAAACCCCGCAGGCCGCGGCAACGCCGGCGGCTGAAACGATTGAATGCGCCGCGGCGGCATTGCCGTCGCCAGCGGCTGCCGGTGAATCCTCGCTGCACGAAGTCCGCGCCGAGATCCGCGCACTGCGCAGCATGCTCGAAGTGCCGCTGTCGCAGCTTGCCTGGGACGAGGTCAGGCGGCGCGAGCCGGTACGGGCCTGGATTATCAAGCGCCTCGGCGCCATGCAGGTGCACCCGGTAATTGCCAACCTGGTCGCGGATGGCGTCACGGAAATTAATGATGAAACGCAGGGCTGGCAGCAGGCCATGTCGATCCTGGAAGGGTTGTTGCCGGCCGAACAGGACGACCTGTTGCTTAATGGTGGCACGGTGGCACTGGTCGGGCCGACCGGTGTCGGTAAAACAACCACCATTGCGAAACTCGCCGCGCGTTTTGCCATGCAGCACGGCCGTCGCCACGTGGCGCTGGTCAGCATGGACCACTACCGGATCGGGGCGCATGAACAGCTGCGTACCTACGGCCGCCTGCTCGGTGTGCCGGTGCATATTGCCGGTGATGAGCTGGAGCTGCAGGCCGTTCTCAAGCAGATGCACGACCGTAAACTTGTATTGATCGATACCGCGGGTACCAGCCAGCGCGACATCGAACTGCCGGAGAAATATACCGCGCTTGGCAGCGGTGCTACTGACATCCGTCGCTACCTGGTGCTGTCAGCGACGGGTGCAGCTGACCTGACTGATGACATCGTGGAATCATTCAGCCGCATCGGCCCGGAAAAGTGCATATTGACCAAGCTTGACGAGGCGACCGCCATCGGCGGTGTGCTCTCGGTACTGATCAAGCACCGCCTGCCGCTGGCCTGGACGGGTAACGGGCAGCAGGTGCCTGACGACTTTCACCCGGCGCGCGCGCGTCAACTGGTCAGGCTGGCGGACGAACTGGCCGGGCCGGAAGATACAGTGCAAAACGAATCTTCATGGTTGCACGCAATGCGGCCGCTCGGAGGGGATGCGCATGCGCAGCAGCACGTCTGAAGCGACTGACCAGGCGGCAGGGTTGCGCCGGATGTCAGGGTTTCATCCCGTAAAGGTAATGGCGGTTGCCAGTGGCAAGGGTGGCGTTGGCAAGACCACCGTGACAATGAACCTGGCGATTATGCTGGCGCGACAGGGCAAGAAGGTCATGTTGCTCGATGCCGACCTGGGCCTGGCCAACATAGATGTCATGCTGGGACTGAATGCACGGCAGAATCTTTCACACGTTATCGCCGGTGAGGCGGCGCTGGAAGATGTGATTATCGAGGGGCCGGCCGGTATCCGTATCGTGCCGTCGGCTTCCGGGCAGCACAATATGCTCAACCTGTCAGGCGCCGGGCAGGCCGGCCTGATTCGTGCGTTTGGCGAGTTGACGCATGATGTTGATGTGCTGCTGGTCGATAACGCCGCCGGCATATCTGACAGCGTGGTGACCTTTGCACGCGCCTCGCACGAGGTCATCGTGGTGGTGTGCGACGAGCCGGCCTCGCTGACGGATGCCTATGCCCTGATCAAGGTGTTGCACCGTTATCACGGTGTTGACCGTTTCCACATACTGGCGAACATGACGTCCACCGCGCATGAAGGTCGCCAGCTGTATGAAAAGCTCTCACGCGTGACGCAGCGTTTTCTCGATGTCACGCTGGGATTCATGGGGGCGATCCCCCACGACGATTATCTGCGCAAGGCCATTCAGCGTCAGCAGGCCGTGGTCGAGGCGTTTCCCCGCAGCCGTTCGGCGCTGGCGTTCAGGAAAATAGCCGACAAGGCGGACCGCTGGCCATTACCACGGCTTGCCAGCGGGCAGGTCGAATTCTTCGTCGAGCGGCTGATTAATTCCGGGCGCGTTATGTCCGGATGCATGGTGTAACGATGGAGACCAGGCCGGTTAAAGAAGCAGCAACAGTTCAGGCGTATTCGTCAATATGCGGTAACCCGCTGTCCGTATCCTCGTGCTCGTGTGCGGGTTGCCGTTTTGCGCGCGGGTCCGGTTTGCGTTCGCGCGGTTTACGCGTTGGCAGCGACTGTGTCCGCGGCCGGATATGCGGGGTGGGGGGCAGTTGGCTAATTCTGTCGAATGATCCCATGGTGTGGTCTCGATCAGGCTATCCCATGACTTATATATCGGCGGGCAGAGGAGAAAATTTATGATTGCTGAAAACCATTTTCCGCTTCGAGAGACTGATGAGCAGGTGGGCGGGGCTACTTCGGCCCGTCAAAACAGGAACCTGAGCAGTGTCGTGAGCCTGATACGGGACGACGGGCCATCAATTGTCGACGACCCGGCAGTGTCCTGCCTTGATGATCATGACGAGGTGAGTGCAGGCAGCGGGTCGGCCGCCACTGACAGGCGGGTGCGCGCCCTGCCGGGTGCAACCGTCATGAAGAAAGTAATAACCATTGTATTGCTCGTAGTGCTGGCCGCTGCCGCTGCCCTGATAACGGCGGGACGTTATCCCGCAGTTGACGAACGGGGACTGCACCTTGCCGAAATTCCTGCTGGAACGTTCGATGGTGTCGCGGCGGTCGGGACAGGTATCCGGGAACGGTTGTCGCTGTGGCGTGGACAGATCGACGCACTGATTGCCGGCAGTCCTGCGGCAGTGGCGGACATGCCACAGGCAGGGGCAGCGGGTCTCGCCGCCGTGGAGCGGCGGCAACAGCAGATTATTGCCCGTCTCGACGCGCTTTCTCAGGCGCTTGCCACGCTGGATTCGCGCATGGAAAGTGAACGGGTAGAGCGGGTTGCCGACAGCGTTACGCAACAGGCGGAACAGTTCCTGCAACTCGAGGCCATGGAAACACAGTTGTCAGGCCTGCAGCAGCAGGTCGGCATGGGCCTGGCGGGGGAACAGCCCGCTGCTATCGGCAAGTCGCGGGAAAAGGTCACTGTAAAGCCGGTCGTCACTGCATCAGTGTCGGAGAAGGTGGCTGAAAAGCCGGCCGCCATGACGTCAGCGCAGGCTGACTGGGTTGTTAACGTGGCGTCTTCATCGCAACAGGCGGCGATCGAAAGGCTGCAAGCGAAACTGCAGGGCAAGGATGTTCACACGGAACTGCAGGAAATAGCGGGCTCAGGCGGGCCGCGCTACCGGCTGCGTGTGACAGGATTCGCGACCGGGGGTGAGGCCAGCCGTTATGCGGCAGGGCTGGCCGAAAAGGCCGGCATCAAGGGGGCCTGGGCCAGCAGGCGCTGAGCGCAAACGGCCTGGTGCAAAGAAATAATTAACGCTTAATTACTTATTAATGCTGACGATATATTGAGAGTAGCGGTGGGATTGCAGGCGAATATCGCAATCGTGCAATCCATCAGGAGTACTGAATGCCGCCTGTATATGGATGTACCTGACAAGCCCAATGGAGCGGGAAATGACTGACAGCATGGAAAGAACAGCCAGCCAGCTACAGATTGACAGCAAGCTGCTGAATCGTCTGGAGCAGTGTACCAACCTGCCAAGTCCACCGGTCGTTGCCATGCGCATTATCGACCTGTCAAACGACCCGAATGTGGATATCGGTAAAGTCGCCGATGTCATCAGCATGGATCCGGCGCTGACAGCCAAGATCATGCGCATATCGAATTCGCCAATCTATGCATTGCGACGCAAGACAGAGAATTTGCACCAGGCCATCACCCTGCTGGGACTTAATGGCACCCTGACACTGGCGCTGAGCTTTTCGCTGGCGGCCAGTATGAATAACAACGCGTCACAGGGATTCAACTATAACGCCTACTGGCATCGCTCGCTGGCGGCAGCTACGTGTTGCCGTCGTCTGGGTATGGCGATAAGTCTGCGCAAGGGCGAAGAGCTGTTCCTGGCAGGCCTGTTGCAGGATATCGGTATGCTGGTAATCGACAAGATGGACCCTGAATTCTATAAGACCCTGGGTGTTGATCAGCATGATCATGTCAGCCTGGCTGCGGGCGAGCAGGAAAAGCTGGGTGCGGATCATGCTGCGATAGGCGGCTGGATCCTTATGAAGTGGGGCATGCCGGAGTACCTGGTAGACAGTATTATTAACAGCCATGATATGCAGCCGGTGCCTGAAGACGACAGGCACCAGTCATTCGTTAACTGTATTTCATTGTCCGGGCCGCTGGCCGACGGCGTGAATGCCCGGGATGAACGCCATGACATCCATATTGTTGCTGACCTGATCAAGTCGCGTCTTGGAGTAAATGACGATGAATTCGATTCCATGATGGAATCGCTGAACGTCGATCTGCGTGAAGCAGAGGAGCTGTTTGAAACAGACCTGAGCGATTACAGTTTCTCCGATTCCCTGCTTGATCGCGCCAAGGAAGCACTGATTATCAAGAACCTGGAAAGCCTGCAAAAGACGCAGAAATTGCAGGCGACCGCCGAGATGCTGGAGTCGAAGACGCAGCTGCTTGAGGAAAAATCCCGTCGCGACGGGCTGACGGGTCTGTTTAACCGCGCCTACCTTGACGAGTGTCTGGAAAAGGAATTTGCTATGGCCAGGGATCGTGGCTGGCCGATTATTGTCATGTTCGTCGATCTGGATCATTTCAAGAAAGTAAATGATACCTACGGACACCAGGCAGGTGACCTGGTCCTGCAGCGCGCTGCACGGGCGCTGATCGATGGCACGCGTGAAGAGGATGTCGTTGCCCGCTTCGGTGGCGAGGAGTTTATCGTGGTCGCTCCGGGCCAGGGAACCGAGACGGCGATTATCATGGCGGAGCGACTGGTAAAAATGTTCCGGGATATCACCCATGTGGTGAGTGGCGGTAAGGAAATAACCGTTACTGCATCGCTGGGCATTGCTGTGCTCGGTGATGGTGCTGAGTTCAAGAGCGAAGCTGAAATCATTGCCGCTGCTGACAAGGCCTTGTACGTCGCCAAGGAATCGGGACGCAACCGTTACGCTATCTATAGCAGTGAAATGGAGCAACAATCTGTTGCTGGCGCATCTTCCCCTGCGGCGTGAGACCTGCACAAGGCTGTCACAATGAATGCAGGGTAAGCTGCGGTCGGAATTTTTGCCTCCGCATAATGAGCGCTGCCGGTTAATTTACTTCAAGGGGGCCTGGCGAAGGGTTGTTTGTCTGCCGTGGGCGCGCACAGGATGTGGATTGCCCGCTATTATCGGTGCCATGGACCGAATACCTGCCTGATCCCGAATGGTTTCTGTTCCCTGGGATTCGCTTTGCCCGGCGTGATCGCTGCCAACCTTGTTTTTCCCAAGCGCAAGGTCATGGCGATAGGCGGTGACGCCGGCTTTATGATGAACGTGCAGAATATGGAGACTGCGCGCCGCCTGAACTCCGATATCACGGTCATGGTGTGGGAAGACAATGCCTGTGGCCTGATCGCCCGGAAGCAGGAAAACGAGTTCGGCAGACACACAGACCTGGCGTTCGGCAACCCCGACTGGATGCAACTGGCGCAGGCGTTCGGCTGGCACCGACACCCTGTCGCTGTAGGAGCGCACGCTGTGCGCGAATCAGTCCGGTACAATTCAATTCGCGCACAGCGTGCGCTCCTACAGTAAATTATTCAGGACGAGAGGGCGACCATGCCGGAACATTTCAAACTCATGATCCCCGGTGTCACGTCATCATCGGCGCCGCTTGAAATACACGCCCCCTGGGACAACAGCACGATTGCCACGGCCGAAACGGCCGATAGCGCGGCCGTCGAACAGGCGCTGACGACTGCCTATGCACTTTACCGGGATCGTGATGCCTGGTTGTCGCCGGCGGAACGTATAGGTATTTTGCAGAAGACCGCGGACCTGATGCAGGCGCAGCGCGAAACACTGGCGCTGGAGGCGGCACGCGAGGGTGGCAGGCCGCTGCCTGATTCGCTGGTTGAGGTTGATCGCGCCATTGATGGCGTGCACGGTTGTATCGAGTGCCTGCGCAATGACGCCGGGCGCGAGATTCCCATGGGCATCAACGCGGCGTCCAGTGGACGCTGGCGATGACGCACCGGGAACCCATCGGCGTGGTCGTTGCCGTCAGTGCCTTCAATCATCCCCTTAACCTGATCGTACGCCAGGTGGGACCGGCAATCGCAGCCGGTTGCCCGGTGATCGTCAAGCCGGCGGAGGACACGCCACTGTCGTGTTTCCGCTTTGTGCAACTGTTGCGCGACGCCGGGTTGCCGGAGGCCTGGTGCCAGGCGCTGGTCGTGTCCGACCTGGCCGTCGCCTCGCAACTGGTTACCGACCCGCGGGTCGGATTTTATCGCAGGCTGGATGCCGGCGCGGTCATGATCAACGATCACACCGCGTTTCGCGTCGACTGGATGCCGTTTGCCGGCCTCCGGCACTCTGCAGTCAGCGGCGACGCTCGCTGGCGCCGTGCGGGTGTGCACCGGAATGACGGGTAGTCACCCCGCATACGCTGCCGCCGTGTGAAATGCTGCTGCGTGGCTGGCCTGGCAGGCCTGCATATACGCATGACTGTCGGCATATATATCAATGGTTTTATTGTGCCGGCTTATGTCCAGGCAGGCACCCGTGCTGGCGGGTGAGAACCCCGATCGTCATAAAATTGACTATCGGCATTTGCATGTCTAACGGATTGATTCTTGTGGAAACCCGGTTTCTGACGCTGTGACTAAGCCGTCCGCACGCCATGACCTGTGTGCCGGTAGAAACATGATGGCCGTGAGGCCAAATGGCTGCCTGCCCCTTGCGTGGCCCGTGCACGCCACAGTGTATATATAGATAAAGTTTCATCGCTTATGACCGACTAACCTTCTATTGGAGGAATACCCGCTACCCGGCGTGTTCCACCGGACAGGCTCAGGGAGAGCACGTGACCACCCCCTCTCGGTGTGGCAGGCGCAGCTAAGGAGTAGCACAGCAGATGGATCTCGCAACCTTGATCGGGTTGATTGGTACGGTCGCCGCCATTCTGACCGCCATCCTCATGGGTGGCAGTATCGACATATTCGTAAACGCACCGGGCCTGATGATCGTGGTAGCCGGCACCCTGACCGTGGTGCTGATGAAATACCCCCTGACCGTTGCCGCGCATGCCATGAAGGCGGCCGGCAAGGCCTTCCTTAACAAGGCACAAACGCCGAAAGACCTGATTGCCAAATGCGTCGAGCTGTCCAATATCGCCCGCAAGGAAGGCGTACTGGGTCTTGAGCAGGTCGAGATCGAGAATGAGTTCCTCAGGCGTGGTGTCATGCTGATCGTCGATGGTAACGACGAACAGTTTGTCAGGAAGATGTTGTCCAACGATATCAACCTGACCATCGAGCGCCACGAGGAAGGCCAGGGTATTTTTAAATCGATCGGTGACGTGGCGCCGGCCATGGGCATGATCGGTACACTGATTGGCCTGGTGCAGATGATGGCCAACATGAGCGATCCCAAGGCGCTGGGTCCGGCCATGGCGGTTGCCTTGCTGACCACGTTGTACGGTGCCGTTATAGCCAACGTATTTGCGCTGCCGATTGCCGACAAGCTGGCATTGCGCAGCAAGCATGAACGCATTACGAAATCACTGATACTGGAAGGAATATCATCCATCCAGGCCGGGATCAACCCGCGCGTGGTGGAAGACCTGCTGAAAACCTACCTGCCGGGTAACCAGCGTTTAACACCCAAGGAAGATGAGGCTGCCTGATAACGCCCGGGAAAA
>JAOULY010000212.1 GCA_029881775.1 Gammaproteobacteria bacterium | reverse complement strand
CATGGCATGGCGCATACGCTGTAGGAGCGCCTTGCAGGCGCGAATGATCAATCGGCTGCAGCCGTGAGAATTCCTAGAAGTGCGGTTTGATCGGGGCGTCTTTAAAGCGCTGGATGCTGTCGAGGATTTCCGCGCGCGCGGCGTCAATGCCATCCCAGCCGTCGATTTTCACCCACTTATTGGGCTCAAGGTCCTTGTAGTGCTCGAAGAAGTGGGCGATGGAGGACAGCAGCTCGGGGGGGAGTTTGTCCATGGAGTCGACATGCCGGTAATGCGTGGACAGGCTGTCGACGGGTACCGCGAGCAGCTTGGCATCGGGCCCGGCTTCGTCGGTCATTTTCAGCACGCTGACGGGCCGGCACTGGATGACCGAGCCACTGATCAGCGGCACAGGCGTCACGACCAGCACATCAACCGGGTCACCGTCTTCGGACAGGGTGTGCGGGATATAGCCGTAATTACAGGGGTAGTGCATGCAGGTGGCCATAAACCGGTCGACGAACATGGCACCGGTGGCCTTGTCGACCTCGTACTTGACCGGGTCACTGTGGGCCGGGATCTCGATAATGACATTGATGTCATCGGGAACATTGCTGCCGGACGGGACGCGGTCGAGGTTCATGCTGGATACCTTATATTATTGGCCAGGCGAGCGGCGGGACATGTTCCGTCATAACCCGGATATGTATCGTCCCGTGTACTGCCGGCACCTGCGGCCACCTGCCGCTGGCTCGTGTGTAGCAGTTGATTCTCCGAACCTGAAGTTCGCAGAATCACTATTCTGGCGCGCCCGACAGGATTATTCGGCCCGTTGGGCCTCACCCCTGCGGGGTCGCCGTCGCTGCGCGACGACGTTCTTCGCCATCTTTCGATGGCTCGTCAAACCTGTTTCACAGGTTCGCCTCCTGTCGTGCGTAGCAGTTGATTCTCCGAACCTGAAGTTCGCAGAATCACTATTCTGGCGCGCCCGACAGGATTCGAACCTGTGACACCCGGCTTCGGAAGCCGGTACTCTATCCAGCTGAGCTACGGGCGCTTTTTTTCTGCCTGCCGGTGACATTCGAGCGGAATCGGTCAGGCCGGCAGGCAGGTCGCTAGGATAACGTCTGCGCCATGACAGGTCTATGGCGGGTGAGGTGGTTTATGGCTGTTTGCAGGGGAATTTTACGCCTTGGCCCTTTCCAGTATAATCGCGGGCTTTCCCGGCCACACGTTGCCGGTTTAAGCAGATCAATCAGGAGATTACCGTGAGCGACGACAAGAGTTTTTACAGCACATTTTTTTACATCATGGGCGCACTGGCCGTTGGCTGCGTGATCCTGATTGTGCTCGCCAGTAACATCACCTCGGAAGTCGCCGAGTACAAGCCGGAAGAGGTCGTGGTTGCCAACATCAAGCCGGTCGGCAGTGTGTATGTTGCCGGCGAGTCCGAGCCTGAAATGGCACCGACTGAGCAGGTGGCCGCTGCGGCTGCCGCGCCGGCCGCATCAGCCGAACCGCGCTCGGGCGAAGTCGTTTACAACACCAAGTGCATGTCCTGTCATTCAACCGGTGTCGCCAATGCGCCGAAACTCGGTGATGCCGCCGCCTGGGCACCGCGTATCGCGGCCGGTATGGACGCTATGATGGCCAATGCCACCAACGGCCTGAATGCGATGCCGCCCAAGGGCCTGTGCATGGATTGCAGCAACGACGAGTTGATGGCCGCCATTGAGCATATGGTCTCCAACAGCCAGTAGTTCTCCGCTGTTACCCGAAAAAGGCTGCCCGCGGGCAGCCTTTTTTATTGCCTGCAGGTTGGCATGACAGCTTGCGGAACAGGTTATGCTTCGTCATGCAGGATGGCCGGGCGACGCATATCCATTTACTCTGGAACACCTGTATTTCCCACCTGCCTAAAGTAAATGGTCGCCGAAACGATATCGTCTATATATTAAAGGAATCGGCTCTTGCCGATTGTAGTGGAAAACCTTACCGGCAGGAGCCTCCAGCCATGGGCAAGCCATTGATGAATGTGTTGCAACAGTCCTCACTGCTGGACGGTGGCAATGGTGAATGGCTGGAAGCCCAGTATGAAGCCTGGCAACGTGATCCCGATTCGGTAGCCGAAAACTGGCGGGACTTTTTTGCGACATTGCCCCAGGTCAACGGTGTTGCCGTCGATAGCGCTTTTCATTCCGAACTGCGCGAGGAGTTTTCCCGCCTGACCGGTCGCCTGCGCGGCCAGCACATGGCGCGCGCAACCGCGGAGCGCCTGACGCAGGAGCGCAAGCAGGTACGCGTACTGCAGCTGATCAACGCCTATCGTTTCCTCGGTCACCGCTTTGCAAAGACAGACCCGCTGCGGCGCACGGACCCGGAACGGGTGGTCGAGCTGGAGCTGGCTTACCACGAACTGTCGGAAAACGATCTCGGTACGGTGTTTCGTACCGGCTCACTGGTCGGTCCGGAAGAAACGACCCTGGAAAACATACTGGCTGCGCTGAACCGTACCTACTGCGAGACCATCGGCGCGGAATACATGCACATTTCCGAAACGGTGGAAAAACGCTGGATACAGCAGCAACTGGAGAGCGTGCAGTCGCACCCGGAAGTGGCGGGGGAAAAACAGCGCTGGCTGTTACAGCGCCTGACGGCGGCGGAGGGTATCGAACGGTACCTGCATGCCAGGTATGTCGGACAGAAACGTTTTTCTCTCGAGGGCGGTGAAAGCCTGATCCCGCTGATGGGCGAACTGATCGACTGCTCCGGCGTCCACGGCATCAAGGAAATCGTCATGGGCATGTCGCATCGTGGCCGACTGAATGTGCTGGTCAACATACTCGGCAAGCTGCCTGCGGTGTTGTTCTCGGAATTCGAGGACCAGCACAGCCGCGAGTATGCCACCGGTGATGTGAAGTATCACCAGGGGTTCTCGTCAAATATACACACGGCGGGTGGGCTGGTTCACCTGGCGCTGGCATTCAATCCGTCCCACCTCGAGATCGTTTCACCGGTGGTGGAAGGATCTGTGCGCGCACGTCAACAGCGCTACAACGATACAGAGGGTTCACGCATCCTGCCGGTTGTTATCCATGGTGATTCATCATTTGCCGGGCAGGGTGTGGTGATGGAAACGTTCAATATGTCCGGCTTGCGTGGTTACAGTACGCGCGGCACGGTGCATATAGTGGTCAACAACCAGATTGGCTTTACCACCAGTCATGTCAAGGATTCGCGTTCCACCCTGTACTGTACGGATGTCGCCAAGATGGTAGGTGCGCCGATTTTCCATGTGAATGGCGATGACCCGGAGGCGGTCCTGTTCATTACCCGGCTGGCGCTCGATTACCGCATGAAGTTCAGGAAAGATGTTGTTATCGATCTCGTCTGTTACCGGCGGCATGGTCACAACGAGGCAGATGAGCCGGCAGCCACGCAGCCAATCATGTATCGCGCTATCCGTTCACTGCCGACCACGCGCGAGTTGTATGCGAAGCGCCTGCAGTCGCAGTCAGTCATCACCGCTGACGATGCAGATTCCATGGCGAGTGAATTACGCGACCGCCTGGATTCAGGCGAAAGCGTTGCCACCGCCGTTATTCTTGACCAGGGGATCGACAAGACGGTGGCCGTCAACTGGAAATCCTATGTCGGGCACGCCTGGGATGAGCCCTGCGAAACAGCGGTGAGTGAGGATGTTCTCGCAAAACTTGCCGAACGCCTGCAGTACCTGCCGACCGGCTTCGAGCTGCATGCGCGGGTGGCGCGTGTCATGGAGGACCGCCGCAAGATGGCGGCCGGTGCACTGCCAATCGACTGGGGATATGCTGAAACGCTGGCAATGGGCAGCCTGTTGCACGACGGCTTCCCGATCAGGGTTTCCGGGCAGGACAGTGAACGGGGAACGTTCTTCCACCGTCACGCGGTTTTGCATAACCAGAATGACGGGACCACCTGGATACCGTTGAAAAATATTGCCGATGAGCAGCCGCATTTCCTGATATTCGATTCATTGTTATCTGAGGAAGCGGTGCTTGCGTTTGAGTATGGTTACGCAACCACTGAACCGGAAACACTGGCGGTGTGGGAAGCGCAGTATGGTGACTTTGCCAACGTCGCGCAGGTCGTGATTGACCAGTTCATCACCTCCGGCGAGAGCAAGTGGGGTCGCCTGTGCGGCCTGACGCTGTTGCTGCCGCATGGCTACGAAGGCCAGGGGCCGGAACATTCATCCGCGCGACTGGAGCGTTTCCTGCAGTTGTGCGTCGATCACAATATCCAGGTCTGTAACCCGACAACGCCCGCGCAGATGTTTCACATGCTGCGCCGGCAAATGATACGTCCACTGCGCCGTCCGTTGATCGTCATGGCGCCGAAGAGCCTGTTACGCCACAAACGTGCAACCTCTTCACTTGAAGAACTGACGCAGGGGAAATTCGAGGCGGTACTCGGCGAAGCACTTCTCGAAGACCTGGCCGCGGTGACCCGCCTGGTGCTGTGCAGCGGTCGTGTTTATTACGACCTGCTCGAGCGGCGCGAGGAAGCC
>JAOULY010000211.1 GCA_029881775.1 Gammaproteobacteria bacterium | reverse complement strand
AACTATGTTTGATAAACGAAAGTTATAAATTGACTTCCAGGTGACCGGATTCGGCCAGCCCCTGTCATTCTAAAAAACATCGCAGGGTGCGCCGCCGGTAGCCCGGATGGAGTGAAACGCAATCCGGGGGTCTCCCCGGATTCCACTGCGTTGCATCCGGGCTACGGCGCTTAAAACTGCGATTGGTGCACACGGCGCACCCGGTAGCCCGGATGGAGTGAAACGCAATCCGGGGGGGTCTCCCCGGATTCCACTGCGTTGCATCCGGGCTACGGCGCTTATAACTGCGATTGGTGCACACGGCGCACCCGGTAGCCCGGATGGAGTGAAACGCAATCCGGGGGGGCTCCCCGGATTTCACTGCGTTGCATCCGGGCTACGGCGCTTATAACTGCGATTGGTGCACACGGCGCACCCGGTAGCCCGGATGGAGTGAAACGCAATCCGGGGCGTCTCCCCGGATTCCACTGCGTTGCATCCGGGCTACGGCGCTTACAGCAACGACTGGTGCGCACGGCGCACCCTGCGGCCCCACCACCGGTAGCCCGGATGGAGTGAAACGTAATCCGGGGGTGGCTCCCCGGATTCCACTGCGTTGCATCCGGGCTACGTTGCTGCGTACCTGGTGGATGCTCTGGAAATAGCGGCCTGATTAACGGTTTTGAGGATTCCGTCACAAATACGGGTCATGAATACCTGATACTGGCCGAATAATGGTTAACGACCTGAGCTGAAGCAGGTCATTCTCATAGACAATGCAGGGAGTGGAAGACCAGTGCTGGAAGCAAGCATCCTGAATACGCTTAAGGTCGTGGGCAGTCCGCGGACGTATAAACCCGGCGAAAAGGTGTTTATCGAAGGAACACCGGGCACCACGATGTATGTCGTCCTCGACGGGAATATCGAAATTTTTGTGGGTGGCAAGTCCATGGAGGTTGCCGGACCGGGGGCGATCATTGGCGAGATGGCGCTGATTGATTCCAGTACCCGGAGTGCAACGCTGGAAGCGAAAGACTATTGCGTTCTTGCGCAGGTGAACCAGGCCCAGTTTCTGTCTCTGATAGAGAAGACGCCCTCGTTCGCGCTGAGCGTGATGAAGACCCTCGTAACCAGGCTCCGTAACGCGGATAAAATGATCTGAAACAGCTTCGGTCGGTTACTGCACAGACTCAATAATAATTATCGGCCCGTATAAATTACCGTGGCCAGCTCACTGCTGAGCCAGGCAATAATTCCGGACGCCCCCCAGCTACGCAGGGCAGCCTGAATCGAACATTCGCCAGAATGCCGGGGCGCTTAAAAGAACAATACCCCCACCTGCAATACAGCTGCCGCGAACAGCCCTGCCAGCAAGTCGTCCACCATGATGCCGAAACCGCCATGCACATGCCGGTCCAGCCAGCGAATCGGCCAGGGCTTGACGATATCGAAAATACGAAACAGCACAAACCCCGCAGCAACCCACGCCCAGCCGGCCGGTGCGGCAATCATGGTCACGCCATAACCGACGATCTCGTCCCAGACGATGCCGGAATGGTCATGCACACCCAGTCGTCTTGATGTGTGCGCACAGATATAAACGCCGGCGACAAACGCGGCGGCGACAATAGCCAGGTACAGGGTGAGATCGAGCGGTTGCAGCAACAGGTATAGGGGGATTGCGACCACGGTCCCGGCCGTACCGGGACCGACCGGCACCAGGCCGGAACCGAAACCGAGTGCCAGGCAATCGACCGGGTGCAGCAGCAGGCGCGGGGGAATCTTCTCAGCCATCCGGGTCACCAAAATGATTGTAACCGGTAAACGCCGGCAGGTACGCGATTGCATTTGCCCTGAGGCAACGAATACCGGGTTGCTGCTCGATTACACCGATACGCGTACAGCCACAATCCAGTGGTGCAAAAGTTGCCATCACCGCCGCCTCGTCTGCCGCGCGCGCGGTAAAACATATTTCGTAATCGTCGCCGGCCGACAGCGGTAATTCCTGCGCCAGCGATTCGGCATCCGCGCCGGCCTGACGAATGGCATTTTCGAAGGCTGCGGATCGCGGCAGCAGGTCTGTCTCGATCGACGCACCCAGCCTGTCCGCTTCCAGCAGGTGACCGAGATCAGCAAGCAGGCCATCGGAAATATCGATTGCCGAGCTGGCCAGGCCGCGCAATGCCCGCCCGGCCTGGAGTCGTGGTTCGGGATAATCCAGCCGCTGGCGCAGTTCAGCATCGGCCTGCTCCGCCAGGTAAAGCGCCAGCCCTGCATCACCCAGTGTGCCGGTCACATAAACATGATCGCCGGGTTGTGCACCGTGGCGCATCAGCGCCTGCCCCGACGGGACGAAGCCCTGCGCCTGCACGGTGATCGACAACGGACCGCGCGTGGTATCGCCACCCACGAGTGCAACATTGCAACTATCCGCCAGCCGGAAAAATCCCTGCATGAATTCACTCATCCATGCCTCATCATAGCCGGGCAGGGTCAGCGCCAGTGTTACCCACGCCGGGTCCGCGCCCATGGCGGCCAGGTCACTCAGGTTGACGGCCAGCGCCTTGTAGCCAATCGCGGCCGGTGCCGTGGTCGCGGGAAAGTGCCGCCCGGCGACCAGGGTGTCGGTACACACCACGAGTTCATGCCCGGCCGGCACCCGCAACAGGGCGGCATCATCACCGATGCCGGCCACGACGTCGTCGCGCACGGCTGCGTTGCGAACAAAGTGACGGCGGATAATGCCGAATTCATCGAGGGACATAGCTGGATACCTTCACTGCAGCGGTAAACACATCATTGCAAGCACAGTGATGTCGCATGAAGACTCGTTGCCACACAGGATAATCGCTTCACTGCGCTCGACAACGAGGGCGCAACCGGCAAGTCAACGACCGGCCGTTTGTCCGCCGGCCTTCCTGTATTCTCCCGCACGCAGTACCCCGGCCGCCTTGTCCAGCACGCCGTTGACGAACGCGTGCCCCTGCTCGGCACCGAATTTTTTTGCCAGCTGCACGGCCTCGTTAATGACAACACGATAAGGCACATCCATGCGTTCGAGCAGCTCATACACCGCGATGCGCAGGATGGCGCGTTCGACCGGGTTAAGCTGTTCGAACGGACGGTCAATCAAATCAGTGATGTGCCTGTCAATCACATCAGTCTGTTTCGGCAGGGCTGTCAGCAACTCCATGAAATACGGCTGGTCCGCCTTGCTGAAATCCTCGTTGACCAGGAACTGCTTGCGAATGAGCGGCAGGTCGGTACCCGACAGGTCCCATTGATACAGCGCCTGCATGGCAAAGCGGCGGGCACGGGCACGGGCGTGGGCGGAAAAGGTCATTCGCTGGATTCGTGCTAGCTGTCAAGGCTACGCAGCAGGTTAATCATCTCGATGGTCGACATGGCCGCTTCCGCGCCCTTGTTACCCGCCTTGGTGCCGGCCCGTTCGATCGCCTGCTCAATGGTGTCAACGGTCAGCACGCCAAATGCAATCGGGATATCGTGCGCAAGCGATACCTGCGACAGGCCCTTGGTGCATTCACCGGCCACGTATTCGAAGTGCGGTGTCCCGCCACGGATAACGGCACCCAGCGCGATAATCGCCTCGAAGCGCTTGCTGGCGGCGAGGCGCTGTGCCGCAATCGGTATTTCGTAGGCACCCGGCACGCGTACGATCTGCAGATCGCGCTCAACCGCGCCGTGCCGTTTGAGTGTGTCTAGCGCGCCTGCCAGCAGGCTTTCAACCACGAAGCTGTTGAAGCGCGACACCAGCAACGCAATACGCGCATCGCGCAGCACCAGTTCACCTTCCTTTACTGTAATGTCGTTCATGTCTCGGGTCCTGTTCAAACAGTTCTCTGATTTATATTGTAGGAGCGGACGCTGTCCGCGAATATAGAATTAAATTTATTCGCGGACAGCGTCCGCTCCTACAGGTGTTTTTACTTACCTGGCAGTGTATCAGGACACGTACTCGACCACGTCCAGCCCAAAACCGGCAATGCCGTGCACGATCTTGGGCGCACTCAGCACACGCATGTGGCGCACGCCGAGATCGGCAATAATCTGCGCACCCACACCGTAGGTACGCAGCTCGTCCGGCTTGCGGGGCCGGCTGTCGGCCGCTGCCGGTTCGGGAATATGGTATGAACGCACCTGCTCGATCAGCGCATCCGATGGTTCGCCCGGACGCAGGATAACCACCACGCCCTTGCCCTCGCCGGCAATTCGTTTCAGCGCATCACGCAACGGCCAGTGCTGCCCTTCCGTCTCGGCGTCGCACAGGTCGCTCAGGGTATTCTGTACCTGTACGCGCACCAGCGTCGGTTCATCGGGATTTATCTCGCCCATGACCAGTGCCAGGTGTACCGAGTCATCGACCGTGTCATGGTAGGCATGCACGCGAAACACACCGTGCTCGGTCGCCAGGTCGTTCTCGGCCACGTGCTTGACGGTCTTTTCATTCTCGATGCGGTAACGAATCAGGTCCTCGATCGTTCCCATCTTGAGATTATGCTGTTTGGCGTAAAGCTCGAGGTCGGGACGGCGCGCCATGCTGCCATCT
>JAOULY010000010.1 GCA_029881775.1 Gammaproteobacteria bacterium | reverse complement strand
AAATCAGAGCTCTTCGCGC
The DNA here is from genome assembly GCA_029881775.1 of Gammaproteobacteria bacterium. Lineage (GTDB taxonomy): Bacteria > Pseudomonadota > Gammaproteobacteria > UBA9214 > UBA9214 > UBA9214. The sequence goes on along the minus strand of JAOULY010000010.1, from coordinate 17,008 downwards.
ACGCGGTGCGCTCCTACAATAAGATTAAAAACGGCGGTCAATCGGCACCACCAACAATCACCGTCTGCATCCTGTCCGGGAACACGCGCCGCTTGAATGTCTCAACGATCTGCTCGCGCGTAACCGCCTCGATCCTGCCGCTAAACGCATCCATGTAATCCAGCGGCATATCGTAGAAGCCGATCATGACAAGGTAGCCGAGTATCTTGGCATTACTGTCGATACGCAGCGCAAACCCGCCGGTGATATTCTTCTTCGCTGACTGCAGTTCTTTATCGGTCGGACCCGTGTCGACAAACTTCTCCAGCGTTTCGCGCATCACATTGAGCGCCTCGTCCACCTGGTCGTTGCGCGTCTGCAATGAAAACAGGTACGGACCATCCTGCTCCATGGGTGACAGGTAACTGCTGACGCTATAGGACAGGCCGCGCTTCTCACGCACTTCCTCGCTCAGGCGCGATACCAGGCCGCTACCACCGAGGATATGATTGCCGACATACAGCGTGAAGTAGTCCGGGTCACCCCGGCGCATACCCGGCACCGCCATTTGCACCTGCGACTGGGTCGACGGATGCGCGATACGCTTCATTGAAGCCTTGTCGGGTGCGGTGACTTGCGGGAGTTTTTCCGCCCGCTCGCCTTCACGCAGCCCACTGGTGATTGTCACCGCCAGTTGTTCGGCCTGCTTGCGGTCGAGATCACCCACGATGCCGATGACCGCGTTGCGCGCCACGTAGTAACGCCGGTAAAACGCCTTCACGTCATCAAGCGAAAGCGCCTTCACTTCCTCGATGGTGCCCGTCGGCCGCGAGGCATACGGATGGTCACCATAGGTAGAGAGGAATATTTCGTTACTCGCAACAGTGGCGGCCAACTGTTCGCTGCGCTGGATGCCGACCAGCGTCCGCTTGCGCTCGCGCTCGAAATCCTTTTCGTTGAAATCCGGGCTGCCGACCACGCTGGCAAAAACAGTCAGCGCCGGACCGAGATGGGCAGCATCACTCAGGGTACGCAGCTCGGCCCAGCCCATATCACGCTCCGAACTGGCCGACATTTCCGCGCCCAGCGACTCGATTCTCTGCGCAATTTCGTCGGCACTCATACCGGCCGCACCCTTGTCCAGCAGTGTGCTGGTCATGTTGGCTACCCCGGGACGGTCACCGTCGCGCGCACTGCCGGCGGCAAACGTAATATTGACATCGACCATCGGCAGACCGGCCGCCGGAACAAAATAAACCCGTGCACCGCCGTCGGTCACCCAGTGCTGGATTGCCGGTGCCGCCACCACCTCGGTGACAAGCAGGCTTGCACCCAGCAACAACGCCTGCAGTGTTCTGCCGATAACGCCCGAATGGAAATTAATGTCCATGACCACCTCCATTCACGGCCGCTTGCTGTTTACTGCCCTGATCCATCGGCAGTGGATCCAGCACCGCAACGGTCAGGTTTTTCTCCACCAGGTACTTGCGGGCGACGGCCTGCAACTGTTCCGCAGTCACGGCGTTGATGCGCTCGACATACTGGTCAGCCAGCCGCCAGTCGAGTCCGACCGTCTCCAGCTGACCGATTTTCATTCCCTGGTAAAAAATCGAGTCCTGCTCGTACACATCACTGGCAACAACCTGTGATTTGACCCGCTCAAGCTCGTCACGGGTGACCGGTTTGTCCTGCAGGCGCCTGATCTGTTCAAACAGCGCCTGTTGTGCCTCTTCAACCGTATGTTCGGCGGCCGGGGTGGCATCCAGCAGGAATAAATCGGCCTGGCGACTGTAGAGATCGTAACCGGCGCCGGCATTGGTGACGATACGGCTGCCACGCACCAGCTCCTTCGTAAGGCGCGCACTGTCACCGCCGTCAAGGATGCCCGCCAGCACTTCCAGCGCATACGGCTCCCAGTCTTCCTCGGCCGTCAGCAGCACCGGCACCTTGTAGCCCATGATGGTATAGGGCACCTCGGCCGGCACCTGCACCGTCACCGAACGCCGACCCAGCTGCGGCGGCTCGATACGCGGCTTGGGTGGCGCTATCTGCTCCGGCTTCAGCGGCCCGAAATATTCTTTCGCCAGTGCCAGCACTTCCTGCGGATCAACATCGCCTACCACCACCAGCGTGGCGTTATTCGGCGCATACCAGCGCCGGTACCAGTCCGCCAGGTCGCTCAGTTCCATGTTTTCCAGGTCATTCATCCAGCCAATGGTCGGACTGCGATAGGAACCGGCCATGTAGGCGGTGGCGCGGAACTGCTCGTAGGTCAGCGCGGTAGGCTTGTCATCGGTGCGCATGCGGCGTTCTTCCATGACCACCCTGATCTCCTTCTGGAATTCCTCGTCCTGCAACTGCAGACGGCGCATCCGGTCCGCCTCCAGCTTCAGGCTGATCGGCAGGCGGCTTTTTTCCATACGCTGGAAGTAGGTGGTGTAGTCCTGGCTGGTGAAGGCGTTTTCGCTGCCGCCATTTTCGGCGATGATGCGGGAGAATTCCCCCGGCGGGTAGGTTTCTGTGCCCTTGAACATCATGTGCTCCAGCACGTGCGAAACGCCGGTAATGCCGCTTGGCTCGTAGCTGGCGCCGACCTTGTACCACACCTGCGATACCATCACCGGCGCCCGGTGGTCCTCTTTAACGAGCAGTTTCAGGCCATTGTCCAGCCTGAATTCATGCACCTCACTCCCGGCCAGCAGCGCCTGGCTGCCGATCATCAGGATACTTGCAATAAAACCTCGCATTAAAACACTCCCTGCAAAAGCAACGGTTACCCCGAAGGTTACGGGATGATAGGATATTCCGCGACGGAATTCCCGATCATTCACAGACAACTGATTTCATGCTTGGTTTCGGAAAAAAGAAAACCGCCGACACGCCTGACAAGGCCGGGAAAACCGGCCTGTTTGCACGCCTGCGCGATGGCCTGTCCCGCACCCGCCATAGTCTCACCGAGGGTGTTGCCGACCTGGTGCTCGGCAGCAAGGCGATCGATGCAGCGTTGCTCGAGGAAATCGAGACCATGCTGCTGATGGCCGATGTCGGCGTGGAGGCGACTCGCGAGATCATCGACGGCCTGACCGCGCAGGTGGCGCGCAAGGAGCTGGCCGATGCCGACGCCCTCATGACGGCCCTGCACGATCACATGCAGACGATCCTGGCACCCAGCAGCGTGCCGCTGGAAATCACCGACGGGGTGCGGCCATACGTCATCCTGATGGTCGGCATCAACGGCGCCGGCAAGACCACCACCATCGGCAAGCTCGCATACCGCTTCAAGCAGCAGGGCCTGCAGGTCATGCTGGCCGCCGGTGACACGTTTCGCGCTGCCGCGGTGGAACAGCTGCAAACCTGGGGCGAGCGTAACGACATCCCGGTCATCGCCCAGCAACAGGGTGCTGATTCCGCCTCCGTCATCTTCGATGCCCTGCAGGCAGCAAGCGCGCGCAAAATGGACGTGCTGATCGCCGACACGGCCGGCCGCCTGCACACCCAGACGAACCTGATGGACGAACTGAAAAAGATCAAGCGTGTCATGGGCAAGGTGGATGACAGCGTGCCGCACGAGGTCATGCTGGTGGTCGATGCCGGCACCGGGCAAAACGCACTGAACCAGGCCAGCGAGTTCGACGCGGCCATCGGCCTGACCGGTATCACGCTGACCAAGCTGGACGGCACGGCCAAGGGCGGCATCGTGTTCGCAATTGCGAAAAAAACCGGCATACCGATTCGCTTCGTCGGTGTTGGCGAAGGCATCGAGAACCTGCGCGAGTTCGATGCAAAAGAGTTTGTGGATGCATTGTTTGCAGCGGATACAACCCGTGCGTAGGGTGCACTTTGCGCACCGCGAGGATTTAGTCAGGAATCACGGTGCGCAAGGCGCACCCTGCAGAAACTTACCCAGATGATTCAATTCACCAACGTCAGCAAACGCTACCCGGGCGGTCACGATGCGCTCAGCAATGTCAGTTTCCACATGGAAAAAGGCGCCATGGCGTTTCTCACCGGCCACTCGGGTGCCGGCAAAAGCACGCTGCTGAAACTGATCGCACTGATCGACCGCACCACGCGCGGCCAGCTGTTCCTGGACGGCGAAAACGTCACCCGCATCAGCAACCGTCGGATACCCTATATACGCCGAAAAATAGGCTTTATCTTCCAGGACCACCACCTGCTGTTCGATCGTACCGTGTTCGATAATGTCGCGCTGCCGCTGGTCATTGCCGGTTACCCGCACCAGGAAATCGGCAAGCGCGTGCGTGCCGCACTCGACAAGCTGGGCCTGCTGAACAAGGAGCGCGTCTACCCGATCACCCTGTCGGGTGGCGAGGCGCAACGCGTCGGCATCGCCCGCGCGGTGGTCAACAGGCCGATGTTGCTGCTGGCCGACGAACCGACCGGCAACCTCGACCCGGAACTGTCGCGCGAGATCATGAAGCTGTTCGGCCTGTTTAACGATGTCGGCGTCAGTGTGCTGGTCGCCAGCCACGATATCGCGCTGATCGAGCAACTGGATTACCCGGTATTGCAGCTGGCGCATGGCAAACTGGTCAATGAAGCGGCGGAATACGCGTGAAACGCAATCGCCGGCAATCACAGCACAACTGGCGTGAACGCACCCGGCGCGCCTTGTCACCAACGATTTACCTGCGCCGTCATGCCCAGGTCGCACTGGACAGCCTGGGTCGACTGTATAGAAACCGGGTGGCCGCTATCATGACCACCGCCGTTATCGGTATCGCGCTGGCGTTACCCTCGGGCCTGTACCTGCTGCTCGAAAACCTCGGACGTCTCAGCGATGCCTGGGACGGGCAGACCAGCCTGTCAGTCTTTCTCGACGATGCTGTCAGTGAAGAATCCGCTGACAAGCTGGCCCGCCAGCTGAGCGGCTGGACCGAAATCGGTGATGTCGAGCTGATCACACCGGCCCAGGCACTCGATGAATTCGGCAAACAGTCAGGCCTTGGCAGCGCGCTGGCAGCACTGGATGAAAATCCGCTGCCGACCGTGCTGGTCGTCACCCCGACCAACGGCCACCTGGACCCGGCGGCGGCCAGCGCCCTGCAAAAGAAACTGGCCGCGCTGCCGGAAACCGCGCTCGCACAACTCGACCTGGAATGGGTACAGCGCCTGTCCGCCATGCTGGACATTGCCCGGCGCGGCATCCTGGTGATCGGCGCATTGCTGGCGCTGGCCGTCCTGCTGGTGATCGGCAATACCATCCGCCTGGAGATCCAGAACCGCCGTGAGGAGATCATCGTCACCAAGCTGATTGGCGCCACCAACGGTTTCGTGCGGCGGCCGTTCCTGTACAGCGGCATCTGGTACGGCGTGCTGGGCGCCGCGATCGCCTGGCTGCTGGTGGAAGCCGGCTTCTGGCTACTGAGCGGCCCGGTCGCCCGGCTGGCCGGTCTGTACCACAGTGATTTCAGCCTGCAGACCCTGCCCGCTCCACTGCTTGGCACATTGCTCGCCAGCGGCCTGCTGCTGGGCCTGCTCGGCTCCTGGCTGGCCGTTGGCCGTCACCTGCGGGCCATTGAGCCACGCTGAGCAGCCGCTCGCCGGTGACCCTCAAGTTGCCGCCTGGCGGGCCGACTTTCATGCAACTTTTCGACGAATTGGCACTCTATCATCTGGAGTGCTAAAATTACCATCCATTACAGGAGCGAGGCAGAATTACATGACACAGGATTTAGTCCTTAAAGATCAGTCATTTGCCCTTCAGCTGCCGACTGGCAGCCTGGATCAGTACATCACGGCGGCACTGGCCGTGCCGATGCTGACCGCCGAGGAAGAATATGACCTGGCGACACGCCTGCGCGAGGACAACGACCTCGAGGCCGCCCGCCGCCTGGTCATGTCACACCTGCGCTTCGTGGTGCGGGTTGCACGCGGCTACAGCGGCTATGGCCTGGCGCTGGCTGACCTGGTGCAGGAAGGCAATATCGGCCTGATGAAGGCAGTCAAACGCTTCGACCCGACGGTCGGCGTGCGCCTGGTGTCGTTTGCGGTGCACTGGATCCGCGCCGAGATGCATGAATACATCCTGCGCAACTGGCGCATCGTCAAGGTTGCCACCACCAAGGCGCAACGCAAGCTGTTCTTCAACCTGCGCAGCCAGAAGCAACGCCTTGGCTGGCTGAACCAGGAAGAGGTCAATGCCGTTGCCGCCGACCTGGGCGTCAAGCCGGAGACCGTCGTCGAGATGGAATCTCGCCTGAGTGGCCAGGATATCGGTTTCGACCTGACCGCCGCGGATGATGACGAAGATACGCGCCAGTACGCACCGGCGGCTTACCTGGCTGATAACAGCACCGATCCGGCCGTCGTACTGGAAGCCTCTGACTGGAGTGACGTCAATACCGGCAACCTGTCTGAGGCACTGGAATCACTGGATGAGCGCAGCCGGACCATCCTTGAAGAGCGCTGGCTGAGCGATGGCAAGACCACGCTGCACGACCTGGCCGACCGCTACGGCGTGTCTGCCGAGCGCATCCGTCAGCTGGAAAAGAACGCCATCAACAAGCTCAGGAAGAATATGCAGGCGTGAAGCCAGCTGCCAGCACTGCACAACAAACGGCCCGCAAGGGCCGTTTTTTATTATCGGCGCCTGATTTTTATCGCGCCTGCAAGGCGCTCCTACAGGCTCCGCAATTCATTGCAGGAGCGCCTTGCAGGCGCGACAAAATCAAGCACGAAACCCAATAGCGAGTGCCTTGTAGGAGCGCCTTGCAGGCGCGATAAAAATAGACAATTATCAGGATTTCCTGACAAAGGTTATTTGCATTTACACGCCCAACAGATAACCATGACCAAATTACCCGCGTCTTACATCGCGACACGTGCTGGAGTCATAGTGCTTTATGGGCAAAAAAGAGAATAAAACAACCCGCATCCCGGTCGGCATCAGCAGCTGCCTGCTGGGACAGCCGGTACGTTTCGATGGCGGGCACAAGTACCATGCCTATGTAAATCGCCGACTGGCGGATTTCTTCGAATTCAAACCCTTCTGCCCGGAGGTTGCGATCGGGCTGGGCACACCGCGCCCGCCGATACGCCTGGTGAAAATGGCCGACGGTATTCGTGTACGCGGCGTAAAGGACCCGGCACAGGATGTCACCGCAAAGCTCGACAACTACGGCCGGAAGATAGCCAGACAGGAACACGGGCTGTGTGGCTATATCTTCAAGTCCCGCTCACCGAGTTGCGGCATGGAGCGCGTAAAAACCTATGGCGAGGATGGCATGCCCGGCAAGTCAGACGGTATCGGCGCCTATGCCCGCGCCATCATGCAGGCGCACCCCAACCTGCCGGTCGAAGAGGAAGGCCGCCTGAATGATCCGGACCTGCGCGACAATTTTATCGAACGCGTGTTTACCTGGTACCGCTGGCAACAGCTGAACAGGCAGGGCCTGACACCGGCCAGCCTGGTCGATTTCCACAGCCGCCAGAAACTGTCGGTCATGGCGCATAACCAGGCAGCCTATCGCCGCCTCGGACAACTGGTTGCCAATGCAGGAAAACGCGGTTTCGAACAACGCATCATGGACTACGAAGAGGAAATGATGACGGCCATGCGGCGCATCGCCAGCCGCAAGTCCCACACCAACGTGTTGCAGCATCTGCAGGGCTATTTCAGTCGTGAACTGTCGGCCGGCGACCGGGCGGAAATGTCTGCCCTGATCAATGACTACCGCACCGGACTTGTGCCACTGGCCGTGCCGCTGACGCTTATGCGGCATCACCTGCGCCACTACCCGAACGACTGGGCACTGTCGCAAACCTATCTTGAACCTTACCCGCGCGAGTTGATGAACCAGGGAACCTCTGATTAATTCAGCAATTCCCGTCATTGCGAGCGTAGCGAAGCAATCTCCCGCTGCGAAATCAGACTGTTAGAGATTGCTTCGTCACTGCGTTCCTCGCAAAGACGACACATCAGAGGTTCCCTGGAATTCAGCGGATATCGATGTCGGTCTTGCCGACGGCCACCAGCACCTTGAAGACTTCATTGACCGGCATATCCGACGGGCGCACGTCTTCCGGCGCGCTCAGCAGCAGGCGGCCGCTGGTCGGATTGGGCGACCCGGGGATGAACACCAGCAGGCGTTCCTGCCCGTCAGCCGTTTTCAGGCGATTGGTTACCAGGCCGAATTCCTCGCCCCTGCCGCCCGGCGCCGGCACCATGACCGTTGCCTGGAAGATTGCATCCTTGCCTTCGCCGTAGCCGAGAATCTGCTTGAGCGACACGTACAACTTGCCGAGCGCCGGCAGCCGGTCAAGCAGACGATCCAGCCGTGTCCACAGCCATTTGCCGATGAACGTCGTCAGCACCAGGCCAATCATGTACAGCAGCACAAACGCCGCCAGCAGGCCGAAGCCCGGGAAATAGAACGGCAACTGCCGCAGTCCCGCGCCCGACAGCATCGATTCGAGGTAACCGATGCCCAGCACCAGCCCGCCAATCGGTAACAGCGCGACGATACCGGCCAGCAGGCACTTCGATACGTGTCTGATCAAATTACGCATGTTTGTTTCCACTCAAGCCTGTGCAACGGGCGCACCGTCATTACAACGCACTCAGAACAGTAACGGGAGATAGTGATCGACCAGCAGGAGGGCAAACATGGCCATGAGGTACCAGATGGAATAGCCGAAGGTTTTCATCGCCACATCCTTGCCCTGCATCAGCTGAATGGCGTACCAGAGAAAACCAAGCCCCAGCAGTATTGCGCCGGCCAGGTAAACCGGACCACTCATGCGCGTCACAAACGGCAGCACGCTGACCAGCAGCAACAGGATGGTATAGAGCAGGATTTGCAGTCGCGTGAACGGGACACCGTGCGTGACCGGCAGCATCGGGATATCGACCTTGGCGTATTCATCACGACGATGAATGGCCAGCGCCCAGAAATGCGGGGGCGTCCAGATAAAGATGATCAGGAACAGCAGCAGCGCATTCGGATCGAGCGTGCCGGTCAGCGCGGTCCAGCCCAGGATCGGCGGCGCCGCACCGGCCGCGCCACCGATAACGATATTCTGCGGCGTGGCACGCTTCAGGTACATGGTATAGACCACGGCATAACCGACCAGCGACAGGAACGTCAGTACCGCGGTCAGGACATTTATCCAGTACACCAGTATGAACATGGACAGCGCGCCGAGCAGCACGGCGAAAATCAGCGCATTGCGCACATTCAGTTCACCCTGCGGCAGCGGACGGTTGCTGGTGCGCGCCATTTTTGCATCTTCACGCGCATCCAGAACGTGGTTAATCGCGGCCGCAGCGGATGCGGCCATACCGATACCGAGGTTACCGAGAATAAGTACATCCCATGGCACCATGCCCGGTGGTGATGTCGCCATAAACATGCCGACCATCGCCGTGAACACGATCAAGGCGACAACCTTGAGCTTGCACAGCCCCAGGTAGCTGTTTATTTGACCGGCCAATGTCTTATCATTCATGACAACTATCTACCTAGCCGATCCGTGAGTACTTCAGCAATTTCTTCAGATCCTTGAGCAAACCACGCGGATCGGCATCCGGCGGGTAATACATCATGAGATTGCCAAGCGGGTCGACTATATATACACGCCCGGCATCACGCACCGGTGTATCGTCGATGACGAAAAACTCCGCCAGTTTCCCGAACTGCAGCGGCGCCAGCTGAACCTTGTCCAGCTGCGGCTGCTCGCTGGCAAGGTAACCGCTAACGCTTTCAGGAAGCGGGCCGCCCTCGAAAACGAACAGACGCTGCACGCGTTTCATGTGTTCGTTCTGCGCGGTCCGTGCCTGGCGCATCTTGTACAGGTTGGACTTGCATGCATCGTCGCAGTCGGCACGGCCCAGGTATACCAGTGTCCATTTGCCCTGCAGGTATTCGGCCAGCGGTTTATCGCCGTAGACGATGTCCGCTGACAATTCCAGCGGCCGTGCCGGGTGCACCAGTGCGCCGCTGTTCGTGGTTACATCCGGTTGCCAGCCACCGTCACTGACGTTGTGCATAACCAGTGCAACAAATGTCGGTGCCAGGAAAATCAATGCCAGCAATACGATCGCCTGCCGGGACGTCAGGAACCCGCCCTGCCTTGCCTGGCCACCGATAGCCGCCCTGTGTCTGCTACTGAACCGCATAGTTAATTCCCGCTGTCCTGTTTTCCAATACGTCGTGTGTTAACGCCCACATAAATAATGACCAGCACCAGTGCGAGCGAGAACCATTGCATGGCATAGGCGCGATGCTTGTCCGGCATAATGCCATAGACCGGTTGCCAGTCGCGCGCAAATCCATCCGTGTCATTCATATCGAGCAGCACGACCACCGGTATAACCGCCTGCCCAAGGCGCTCGCCGATTGCCTCCAGGTCGATATTCTGTATGACCTGCGGCCAGCCCGCGTGCTGCTCCTCGGCAGCATCCAGTCGAAACACCTTTTCCGGCAGGCGGGCGATGGTGCCGGTCACCAGCCGTTCGGCCGCCGGCCCGGGCACGTCCGGCAATTGTGCGCGTGACTGCCCCAGCGGTACCCAGCCACGATTGACCAGCACCACGGCCTGCTGGTCCTTCAGCCGCAACGGGGTCAGCACCTCGTAGCCCGGGCGACGCTGGTAAATCCGGTTATCCAGCAGCAGCTGGTGTTCCAGGTCGTAGCGGCCGGTCATGTAAACCGGCCGGTAATCCCTGGGCGCCTTTGATTCGAGCACGTCCAGCAATGCTGCCGGTGCCAGCTGCGTGAGCTCGGCCTCCGTATCGACCAGGCCCTGCTTCCACGCGGCCCGCTCAAGCTGCCAGGCACCCAGCATCAGAAAAACCGGCAATATCGCCAGGGTTGCCAGCGTCGGCCACAACCCGGGGGAAAACTCGAAATTGCCGATCCGCATCCTGTTACCCTGCTTTGCTATAATAGGCTGACACGTCATCAACACGGTTCATTGTCATGCTCACCAAAGCCATCGTCGTCCTGTTTCTCCTGATCATCATCGGTAGCCTGTTCAGCGGCCTGTTTTACCTGGTCAAGGACAAGGGCACATCCGAACGCACCGTCCGCGCACTGACTGTTCGCATCAGCCTGTCAGTCCTGCTGTTTGTTCTGCTGATGGCGGGCTACGCCACCGGCCTGCTGCAACCGCACGGTATTGCCGGGTAAATAATTCAATCGCGCCTGCAAGGCGCTCCTACATAATGTAGATACATGGTGTAGGAGCGCCTTGCAGGCGCGATCAGAACATCAACAAAAAGGGCGCTGCAAGCAGCGCCCTTTTTTAATTACCCGGCTGCCGGTCAGATCAGCCAGTAAACGAATACAAACAGTCCCAGCCAGACCACGTCCACAAAGTGCCAGTACCAGGCAACCGCTTCAAATGCGAAGTGATTGTGTTCCGAGAAATGCCCCTTCATGCTGCGCAGCAAAATAATCAGCAGCATGGTCGCACCCAGCGTCACGTGCAGACCGTGGAAACCGGTCAGCAAGAAGAAGGTGGAACCGTACATGCCTGACGTCAGCTTGAGATTCAGGTCCTGGTAGGCGTGGATGTACTCATAGGCCTGCAGTCCCAGGAACAGTACACCCAGTGCAACCGTTGCCATCAGGCCAAGGATCATCTGGGTGCGGTCATTCTTTTTCAGGCCCCAGTGTGACCAGGTCAGCGTCACGCCACTGGTCAGCAGGATCAGGGTATTGATAGCCGGGATACCCCAGGCGCCCATAATTTCAAACGGGCCACCCACTTCACCCGGGCCATTGGTCGGCCATGCCGCATCAAAACCGGACCACAGCAACTCGTTGGTCATGACGTTGTTGCCCGCGCCACCCAGCCACGGCACCGCCCACATGCGCGCATAGAACAGGGCGCCAAAGAAGGCTGCGAAGAACATGACTTCGGAGAAGATGAACCAGCCCATGCTCCAGCGGAATGACATGTCCACCTGGTCGTTGTACTTGCCGCTGACACTTTCGTTAATCACCGTACCGAACCAGCCGAACAGCATAATAATCAGGACTACGGCACCCAGGTACATACCGATGGCGCTGCCGCCGCCCAGAAAAATGCCGAAGCCGCCCAGCAGCAGAAACATACCGATCGAACCGACGATCGGCCAGTGACTGGGTTGTGGCAGGTAGTATCCCCCGTTGGATGATGACATTGCTGACTCCCTCTCTTCTCTAATCGATTAATTCAGTTAAATTCTTTGCTGTTACCACGGCGCCGTACTGATCAGTCCGGTCACCGGGAAATTACAGTACCGGTTCAAGCGGGTCTGACCCCATTGAAACCTGTCCCAGTGTTATTTTTTCCAGGCCGTTGCCCGGTTGCGTTTCACCACCGCCTTCCATCCTGTAGAAGGTATAGGACAGTGCGACCGAACTCACGTCCTTTGGCAGGGCCGGGTCAACCACGAAACGCAGTGGCATCTCCTTGTATTCACCTGCTGCCAGTGTCTGCTGCGTAAAACAGAAACACTCCGTCTTGTTGAAGTACTTGGACGCCAGTCCCGGCACCAGGCTGGGAACCGCCTGACCGATCACCGTGTTGCCGGTGATATTACGGGCCGCATACTTCACCTCGGTAACAGCACCCGGGTGCACCTTGATCTGGCGGACCATGGGCTTGATTTCCCAGGGCAGATCACTGTTGACCGAAACAACAAATTCAACCGTGACCTCGCGCTCCATGTCGACCGCCTGGCCGAGTGCCGCTTCAGCCTCGATCCGACCGGTCTTTCCGTTCAGGCCGGTGATATCGCAAAACACGTTGTACAGCGGCACCATGGCAAAGCCGAAACCGAACATGACAACAGCCGCGATTCCGAGCCGGCCCACCAGCTTGCGGTTCCGGCTTGCCAGTTCCTTGCTTTCCATCAGCCACCCAGCATAAAGAAGCTGGCGAAGTACAGTGCCACGACGATAACAACAAGTGTGATTATCACCTTCTTGTTGGCGCCGCGTGCCGATTCATGTTCGGGTGTCATTGCCATAATATTCAACCGGCATGCCGACGCGTTGACGCCGGCATGCGTGTCAGTTACTTGACCGTCGGGGCCGTTTCAAACGTGTGGTACGGCGCCGGCGACGGGATCGTCCACTCCAGGCCTTCCGCACCTTCCCAGACCTGGTCCGTTGCCTTCTCGCCACCCTTGATGGTCTTGATCAGCACGAACAGGAAGTAAACCTGGGCCAGACCGAAGGCGAAACCGCCGATACTTGACACCATGTTCCAGTCGGCAAACTGCACGGAGTAATCCGGGATACGACGCGGCATACCGGCCAGGCCGATGAAGTGCTGCGGGAAGAACAGTACGTTCACGGAAATAGTCGACCACCAGAAGTGGATCTTGCCATGCGTCTCGTTAACCATGTGGCCGGTCCACTTCGGCAACCAGTAGTACACCGCCGCAATGATGGAGAACACCGCGCCGGTCACCAGCACATAGTGGAAATGCGCCACGATGAAGTAGGTGTCGTGATACTGCATATCCGCCGGAGCGATACCCATCATCAGGCCGGTGAAACCACCCAGGCTGAACAGGAACACGAAGGCGATCGCCCACAGCATCGGCGTCTCGAAGGTCATCGAACCGCGCCACATGGTGGCCATCCAGTTGAATACCTTGACAGCAGTCGGAACAGCGATCATGACAGTGGCGTACATGAAGTACAGCTCACCGGCGACCGGCATGCCCACCGTGAACATGTGGTGCGCCCAGACGATGAACGACAGGAACGCGATCGAAGCGGTTGCATACACCATCGAGCTGTAACCGAACAGCGGCTTGCGCGCGAAGGTCGGGATGATCTGCGAGACCACACCGAAGGCCGGCAGGATCATGATGTACACCTCGGGATGCCCGAAGAACCAGAACACGTGCTGGAACATGACCGGGTCACCGCCACCGGCAGCCGCGAAGAAGCTGGTGCCGAAATACTTGTCGGTCAGCAGCATGGTGACTGCACCGGCCAGTACCGGCATCACGGCGATCAGCAGGAAGGCTGTGATGAACCAGGTCCAGACGAACAGCGGCATCTTCATCAGTGTCATGCCCGGGGCACGCATGTTGAGGATGGTCGCGATAATGTTGATGGCACCCATGATGGAGGAGAAGCCCAGCATGTGGACGGCGAAGATGAAGAACGACAGCTTGTCATACTGCAACGACAGCGGTGCGTACATGGTCCAGCCGAAGGCCGGGCCCTGACCGTCGAGGAATGCGCCACCGGTGAACATCGGTGCAATCAGCATGATTGCTGCAAATGGCAGTATCCAGAAGCTCCAGTTGTTCATGCGCGGCAGCGCCATGTCCGGTGCGCCGATCATCATCGGGATCTGCCAGTTGGCCAGGCCGACGAAGCCCGGCATGACGGCGCCGAAGATCATGATCAGACCGTGCATGGTGGTCATCATGTTGAAGAAGTTCGGATCAACGACCTGCATGCCCGGCTGGAACAGCTCGGCGCGGATAACCATGGCCATGGCGCCGCCGATCAGCAGGTTGATGAAGGCAAACCACAGGTACAGGGTACCGATGTCCTTGTGGTTGGTCGTCGTGATCCAGCGCATGATGCCGCTTGGCGCGCCGTGGTGATGATCGTCGTGTGTGGTTGCTGTACTCATTTTTTCATATCTCCACTGATAATCTGATAATCCGCATAGCGCCTAGCGTAATGCCGCGATTTCTGACGGCTGCACCATGTCGCCCACGCTGTTGCCGAGGGCGTTACGCTGATAGGTAACGACGGCTGCCATATCAACGTCATTCAGCTGACCGGCGAATGCCTGCATGGCGGTTCCGGCCTTGCCGTTCATCACTATATCAATGTGACCACCGATATCACCGGTTGCAATCGCGCTGCCGGTAATGGCCGGGAACACACCCGGGATACCCTGGCCGTTGGCCTGGTGACAGGCGACACAGTTGGTGTTGTAGACCGACTCACCCCTGGCGACCAGGTCATCCAGCGTCCAGGTCTGCGTGGCGGATGCAGCGGCTGCCGCGGCGCCGGCCTTCTGGTCGGCGATCCACTGGTTGTAGTCATCTTCCGTCATGGCTTCCAGCACAATCGGCATGAAACCATGGTCCTTGCCGCACAGTTCGGCACACTTGCCACGGTACACACCCGGCTCGGTCAACTCGGTCCAGCCATCGTTAACGAAGCCCGGAATGGCATCCTGTTTCCAGCCGAGGTCCGGCAACCACCAGGAATGGATAACATCGTTGGCTGTAATCAGGAAGCGGATCTTCTTGTTGATCGGCACAACCACGCGGTTATCGACATCGAGCAGGTAGTGTTCGTGATCGGCCGGATTTGCGCCTGAACCCAGCTGGCGCATTTCGTTACTCTTGGCATCGAGATTACTGAAGAAGCTGATCCCTTCAGCCGCGCCGTCGATGTAATCGTATTTCCATTTCCACTGGTAGCCCGTCACCAGGATCGACATATCGGCATCGCGTGTGTCTTCCAGCGCCAGCAGTGCCTTGGTAGCAGGTACCGCCATACCAACGAGCACCAGGAACGGGATCGTGGTCCAGATAACCTCGACCGTGGTGCTTTCATGGAAGGTTGCAGGTACCGCACCCTTCGATTTGCGATGGGCGAACAGGGAATAGATAAGGACGGCAAACACGGCGGCACAGGCAACCACGCAAATCCAGAAAATCAGCATATGCAGCCCGTAGACTGTCTTGCTGGTGGCCGTCACGCCTTCCCTGAGGTTTAACGTATCGCCAAAACCGGCGATGGCCGTACTGGCACTCAGCAGCAAAACTGCACCCCACACACTACTCAGTGCGCGTCTCAGTGTTTTAGCAAACATGCAACAATCTCCCCAGGACCAATAGTTAAAATTTTTCAGCAAATTCGTCAACGATGACCGGACTGCTCAGTGTGTCGCAGCATTATGGCGGAGAACCTGTTGCAGCTCCGCAGCCAGTAAACACCGTTCTTGTTCATTCAGAAACGAGCCGATCTCGACCCGTTCGCTCTTGAATGCCACGCTCAGTCGACTCGGATACCACGCAATCCTCGAACGTTCGAGCTTGATGCGTGCCCAGGCACGTGGACATTCCCAGTGCTGCTGCGGCTTGCGCCGACCCTTTTCTACTGTAAGCCTGTCAGCATTGACAGACACAATCTCCCTTTGCTCGCCACGTACCATGCAGGCGTAAAACGCGCCCCCCAGTACGATCACTTCAAGTCCTGCAAACGGCAGCACCGGCCAGAATCCATGCAGTGCAAAGAACACACCGACAGCCAGACAACTGGCGGCGATCGCAAGGTAGACCTTGATCGCCGACTGCCAGTGCATCGACTGGTTGGGTCGTATCAGCCAGTGGCAATTCTGCCCGGCTGCATCGCATACCTGCTTGACCACGACTGATCTTGATTCCGGCTACACATATGCCGCGTGATAATCACCTGTTAAAGCATGTCCGGCTCGCACACGATTAGTGCAACCAGGGGGGATTATCCGGCAACGACTTGCAAAAAAGTGCGCGCATTTTATCTGACAAACACCCTGTATTCAATGAAATAAATCACCGGGCATCGTTGGACAGGGCCTGCTCAAGGCAGTGTGCCACTGACTTGACGCTAATATTATCGAACACCGGCACCACACCCAGCAGGGGTGAAGAAAGCTTTTGTTTCAGCGTGTTAATGTTGTCGTCAAGGGCATCCATCACGGGTGGCAAGGTGTTGGCTACCCAGCCCGCCAGCTTACAACCATGGCTATTGATAGCGTGCGCGGTCAGCAGGGCGTGATTAATGCAGCCGAGCCGCAGACCCACCACCAGGCAGACATCCAGACCCAGGCCATGCGCCAGGTCAGCGACCGTTTCACGATTATTTAGCGGCACCTGCCAGCCGCCGACCCCCTCTACGACCACGATGTCCACATTTGACGCAACTTCTTGATATATATCTATTATCTTATCAATGTCGATCATCTGGCCGGCCTGGTCCGCGGCCAGGTGCGGAGCGATAGCCGGCTCGAAGGCGTAGGGATTGACCTGCTCGTAAGCCAATGG
>JAOULY010000210.1 GCA_029881775.1 Gammaproteobacteria bacterium | reverse complement strand
GACGGCGCGTGACGATGACTGACTACGTGCCGATTGATTGCGGCCTGCACAGCCAGTACGAACTGGCCATCATGCACCGGCAACGCCTGCGACTGTCATGGACCACTGACACTCTTCCCGTCATGGCACGCACCGTCATTGCGGAAGATATTTTCACGCGCGACGGACAGGAGTTCCTGCAAGTGCGCGATGAAAAGGGCCGGGAACATACTATCCGGCTCGACCGGATCACGGCCTGCATTTTCCCGACCGGCAGCGAGTGACACTCAGATTCGGCGACTACCGGACGATATCAGGGTATCCATGGTGTTTACGGTGACAAGCTGTGTCCAATGACCTGCACGACCTCGAGCTGTTGCTGCGCTCGCGCATACCGCTGATCACGATCGAAACCCGCGACGAACGGCACGTCGGCAAACTGTTTACCCGGCTGTCAATCAGCCTCGGTATGCCGGTGATGTCATGGTCGGCCACCAGCGGACTGCAACGCATCGACCTGGAGATGCCGCCGCAACGCCATGCCAGCGAACCACAGCAGGCACTCGGCCAGATCCGGGCAACCAATACGCCAACCATCTACCTGTTGATGGACTTCCACCCCTACCTGGACGATCCCTACAATGTCCGGCTGCTGAAGGAGATTGCGCTCGAGCATCCGGAACTCGGCCACACCCTCGTGTTCGTCAGCCATGAACTCAAACTGCCAGCCGAACTGTCTGCATTCAGCGCACGCTTCGAACTGTCGCTGCCGGGCGCGGACAGGATCAGCGCCCTGATTGCCGAGGAAGCCGGCCACTGGTCGCGCGCCGGCAACGGCCGGCAGGTCCGCACGGACCGCAAGACACTGGAACTGGTCAGCAGCCAGTTACGCGGACTGACCATGGGCGATGCACGTCGCATCATCCGCACGATTATTCATGATGACGGTGCCATCAACGCCGACGACCTGGAGCGCGTCACCCGCGCCCGCTACCGGCTGCTCGAACACAATGGCGCCCTCTCCTGCGAGTTCGACACCGATGACTTCGCCGCGGTCGGCGGCCTGCAGCACCTCAAGCAATGGGTCAAACGCCGGCGCAACGCGTTCCTCGACGCCGCCAACCCTGCCGACATGCCGCGCGGTATCCTGCTGGTGGGCGTACAGGGCGGCGGCAAGAGCCTGGCGGCGCGCGCCATTGCCGGGCTGTGGTCACTGCCGCTGCTGCGACTCGATTTCGGCACCCTGTTCAACAAGTTCTTCGGCGAAACCGAGCGCAACCTGCGCGAGGCGCTGCAGGCGGCCGAAGCCATGGCGCCATGTATTTTATGGATCGATGAAATCGAGAAGGCGATTGCATCGGGCGACAACGACAACGGCACATCGCGGCGCATGCTCGGCAGCCTGCTGACCTGGATGGCGGAACGCGAGGCGCCGGTCTTTATCGTGGCAACGGCCAATGTTATCGAACACCTGCCACCCGAGCTGATACGCAAGGGCCGGCTGGATGAAATCTTTTTTGTCGACCTGCCGGATGCCGCGACCCGCGCCGAAATATTCGCCATCCACCTGCGCAAGCGCGATTTCAAACCGGTCGACTACGACCTGGCCGATCTGGCACGGCTGACCGACGGCTTTTCCGGGGCCGAGATCGAGCAGGCAGTAGTAGCGGCCACCTACCTCGCACGCGAGGACGATGACACCCTGGCAACGGAACATATTCGCACCGAAATCCAGCAGACCCGCCCGCTGTCCCGGGTCATGGCCGAACACATTGCGCGTTTACGGCACTGGGCCGCGGGCCGCACCGTGCCCGCAAACTGATCCCCACGCCCCTTCAGACACAGCTTTTCCACTGCTGTGCACCGCCTGTCCACAGCTCTATCCACAGCCTTATCCACAGGCGATAATTCTTATCTTTATGTTTTTATTGGTAATTAGCGGCTAATACTCCCGTCCAATACCGACTCATGCACACCCCGTGCTAGCCTGTGTGCAGCGCCTGATAATAACAATGATCCACAACCCGGATCGCACGGAGTACGGCATGCCAGAACTGACAGGATGGGGCGAATTCGATTTCGACAGATGGTCTGAACTGGCCAGGACCGACCCGGAAGCCTTTGAGGTTAAAAGAATAAAAATAATCGGCGCAACGATTGCGGCCGCCCCGCAACGCAACCGGCAACAGCTGCGCCAGCTGCAATGGAAGCTCGACTGTATCCGTGACGGCTCGCCCAACCCGCTGGCCGCGTGCATACGCATGCAGGAATTGCTATGGGAAAGCGTGCTTGGCGATGACGGTCTCGTCGCCCGCCTCAACCAGCTGCCACACAAGGAAAAACGCCCCCCTGTCAGCGCAGAGATCCTGGACTTCAGACGCCGGGGAAGTTCTGATTAAATCAAGTAACCCCGTCATTGCGAGCGAAGCGAAGCAATCTCATGACCGTATTTCAATGAGTTGCAGATTGCTTCGTCACGCCGTTCCTCGCAATGACGAGTTTATCCCGAGCGTTCGGGTACTTGCCGCCATACCATCAATAACGTATGATTCCCGGCCTTTTCCGGGTCCCCGATCTGGACCCTGGACCAGTTAAACGCCGGAGCCCTTATGAAAGCTGATACACATCCCGCCTACGAGACCACCATGGTTACGTGCAGTTGCGGAGAATCCTTCGAGACACGATCCACCGTCGGTCGCGACCTCAGCATCGAGGTATGCTCCAAGTGCCATCCTTTTTATACCGGCAAGCAGAAGATGCTCGACACCGGTGGCCGCGTCGACAAATTCCGCCAGCGCTACGGCAAGAGCTGATTTGCATAAAATGCTGTCCGGCTTTTCCAGCAAAGGGGCGTCCGTTTCGGTCGCCCCTTTTGCGTTATGGGTGCTGCTGCTGTTTTCACACAACCTGCTGGCCGCCGCCTGTCCGGCCCGCGAGACCAGCGAGCGTGTCACCGTGGTCCATGTGTTCGACGGCGATACAGTCAAGCTGGCCGACGGTCGACGCCTGCGCCTGATCGGCATCAACGCACCCGAACTGCGTCCGGACGGCCCCGACCACGAACCATTTGCCGACCAGGCAAAAGCTGCACTGCAGTCCATCATTGAACGCAACAACCGCACCCTGCTGCTGCAATACGACCGCGAGCACCAGGACCACTACGGCCGCCTGCTGGCCCATGCCTTTACCGAGAGTGGCGAAAACATTGCGGTGCGCCTGCTCGCGGGCGGGCTCGCCACCACGCTGGTGGTGCCGCCGAACGGCTGGTCACACGACTGTTACCAGCAGCAGGAAAACCGTGCACGCATTGAACGTCGCGGCATCTGGGACCACCCGCGCTACCAGGCACAGGACAGCCGCGAGCTGGCGGCTTCCACGCGCGGCTTTGCCCTTGTCTACGGAACGGTGCAACGCGTACGCCAGGCCGGTGGCACCCTGTGGCTGGAGTTCGAGGGACCACTCAGCGTGCGGATCGGCAAACAGGACCAGGTAAACTTTCCGCACGGACAACTGGAACGCCTGGTCGGCGAGGCGGTCGAAATTCGTGGCTGGGTCAGGTCGAAACCGTCCGGTCTGGTCATGACCGTTCGACACCCCGCCGCCCTGACCATTATCAACACGCACGCACCATGACACACAGACACCTGCTCATCCGACTCATCCTGCTTGGCCCGATTGTGCTGGCGCAGGCCTGCTCTACCAACCCGGTCACCGGCGAGCAGGACTTCGTTCTTATGTCGGAAGAGCAGGAGATCAGCCTTGGCCGGCAATACAGCGCCGAGATCATAAAAGAGATGCCGGTTTACGATGACCCGGCGCTGACAAAGCTGGTGCAGTCCATTGGTGAGCAGGTCGCTGCCAACAGCCACCGGCCGGATCTGATCTACCGCTTCACCGTACTGGACAGCCCCAAGGTCAATGCCTTCGCCCTGCCGGGTGGTTATATCTACATCACGCGCGGCATGCTTGCCTACCTGAATTCTGAAGCGGAACTCGCCGCGGTGCTGGGCCACGAAATCGGCCACGTCACGGCACGACACAGCGTCCGTCAGCACGGCACCGCCACCATGACCGGCTTGCTCGGCGCGGTCCTGTCCGCGTCCACCGGCATCCGCGGTATCGGCGATCTCAGCCAGCTGGCCGGCACCGCCATCGTGCGTGGCTATGGGCGTGAACATGAACTGGAAGCGGACCGCCTCGGTGCCGAATACCTCGCCAGGAGCGGCTACGACCCGGACGGCATGCTGCAGGTAGTCGGCGTGCTGAAAAACCAGGAAGCCTTCGACAAGCTGGTCGCCAAACAGGAAGACCGCGAACCGAGCGCCTATCACGGCCTGTTCTCGACACACCCGGACAATGACAAGCGCTTCCAGGAAGTGGTTGCTGCTGCAAAACAGTTCCGGCAGGCCGGTACCGCACGTACCGGGCGGGACAGTTACCTGCAGGCCATCGACGGACTGGTATTCGGTAACAGCGAACACGAGGGCACCACCCGCAACAACCATTTTTACCACGAGGAACTGAACTTCGCCCTGACTTTCCCGGATGGCTGGCGCATCGACAACAAGAAAGACCGTGTCGTGGCGATTGCGCCCGGCAACACCGGCATGGTGCAACTCACCCTGACAGA
>JAOULY010000209.1 GCA_029881775.1 Gammaproteobacteria bacterium | reverse complement strand
GAGCCGTGACTATCCCGTGGTGCAGGCCTGCGTACTGCTGATCAGTATTACCTATGTCATCGTAAACCTGCTGACTGATCTTGCCTATGCCTGGGTTGACCCGCGTATCCGCCTGGGTACGTCAGGCTGATGCGCCTGCGCGTGCCATTGTTGATTGTGCTGGTATGGGCGATCGCCGCGCTGCTGGCAGACAGCCTGCCGCTGACGCCGGATCGAATCGCACTTGAACATATACTGGATCCACCGGCGTCCGGCGCCGTGCTCGGTTACGACGACCTCGGTCGTGATATTGCATCGCGACTGCTGGTTGGTGCGCGAACCTCGTTTCTTGTGGCGGTCTGGGTGGTTGGGCTGTCAATGCTGGTCGGTACCCTGTTCGGTACACTGATGGCCTACCGCGGCGGATGGTGGGACCGGGTGGCAGTCCTGCTGGTCGATACATTCCTGGCCTTTCCCGGTATCCTGCTGGCCATTGCGCTGGCGGGTTTGCTGGGACCCGGCATTGAAAACGTGATCATGGCATTGACGGCTGTCGGTTGGGTTGGTTACGCGCGACTGTCGCGGGCCCAGGTCCTGTCGCTGATGAACCGCGAGCATGTGCAGGCCGCCGTGGTGCTGGGTAACCGTCGCTGGCGCATCGTGCGCCGGCACCTGCTGCCATTGATGGCGGCACCACTGATTGTCGAGGCAACGTTTGGCGTGGCCGCGGTGGTCATTGCCGAGGCAGGGTTGTCATTCCTGGGTCTGGGGGTACAGCCGCCTGCCGCCTCGTGGGGTGCCATGATCCGCGATGGCACACGCTATATGCTGGTAGCGCCGCACATGGTGCTTGCTCCGGGCGTCGCGATCATGCTTATTGTGCTGGCTGTCAATCTGCTGGGCGATACATTACGTGACCGGATGGATACACGGCTGGTTGTAAATACGGGAGGTGGGGAGTGACGTTGGGACCGCTGATGCTCGATGTCGAGGGATGCGAGCTGTGTGCAGAAGACCGGGAATTGCTGCAGCACCCGGCTGTGGGCGGGGTTATCCTGTTTACACGCAATTATGAATCAACGCAGCAGGTGCAGGCGCTGGTCAGCGAGATTCACGCCGCGCGCGATCCTCACTTGCTGGTGGCTGTCGACCAGGAAGGCGGTCGGGTACAACGCTTCAGGGACGGCTTTACGCGCCTGCCACCAGTTGGCTGTCTCGGCAGGATATTCGACACTGACAAGGCGCGTGCAAAGCACCTGGCACGGGTAACCGGCTGGTTGATGGCTACCGAACTGCGTGCGGTCGGCATTGATATCAGTTTCGCGCCGGTGCTCGATCTTGATTTCGGTGTATCGACGATCATTGGCAACCGCGCATTGCATAAACGCCCGGAAGTGGTTGCGGAACTTGCGGCAGCGTACCAGGCGGGCATGCATGATGCCGGTATGGCGGCGACCGGCAAACACTTTCCCGGGCATGGCGCGGTGGTTGCGGATTCGCATACGGATCTACCCGAGGACGACCGTGCCTTTGAGGATATCGAGCAGTGGGACATGGTTCCGTTCCGGCGCATGATCCACTACGGCCTGGCGGCAGTCATGATGGCGCATATTGTCTATTCGAAGGTCGATGCCCAACCGGCCGGTTTTTCCCGGATATGGATAAAGGATATATTGCGTGCACGGTATCGTTTCCAGGGGCTGGTGTTCAGTGATGACCTGAGCATGGAGGGGGCCGCCTGTGCGGGTGATTTTCCCTCGCGCGCATTTGCAGCGCTGGAAGCAGGCTGTGATATGGTGCTCGTGTGTAACCAGCGCAGCGAGGCGGCCCGGGTGGCCGATGCGCTTTCCGGGTACCAGGATCCGGTTGCCCATTCGCGCATGGTTCGTATGCACGGTCGTCATTCAACCGGGCTGCAGGACCTGCACGCCGACCCACGCTGGGAGCAGGCAGTTGCCGCCGTGCGCGGTTACGAGGAAAATCCCGAGCTTGACCTCGACCTGCTGTAATGGCGCAGTACCGAACGGGGCGTCATTACTTGATTGATGGCGCTATTAATATCATTATTAATCAGTAACATACGCGATATTATTCTGTTATGACTGTAAAAGATTTTCCCTTTTTCGAAGCGTTTACCGACTGGACAGGTGCCAACGCCTGGATTGTGCAGTTATTCGCCGTGGTGTTTTGCGTCCTGTTACTTAACCTCGTTGTTCGCGTCATGGTTAACCGTCTGTACAAGCGCTTGCAGCAAAACACCACGCCCTGGGACGATGCCGTGGTTGGCGCCATTCAGCGACCGCTCAATTTGCTGATCTGGATAGTCGGTATCGCCTTTGCTGCAGAGATTGCCAGGGCGGAAACAGCGGCGCCGATATTCAATGCAATCGGGCCGCTCCGGGATGTGGGTGTCATCGCAACGATCGCGTGGTTCCTGCTGCGACTGACGCGCAACATGCAACAGAACATCATTCAGCAGAACCGTTATCGCGAAGAGCCTGTTGATGTAACCACGGTCGATGCGATCGGCAAGCTGATCAGTGCATCAATCATGATCACGGCGATACTGGTCGTACTGCAGACGCTGGGCTTCAGCATTTCGGGGGTGCTTGCATTTGGCGGTATCGGCGGCATTGCAATCGGCTTTGCGGCAAAAGACCTGCTGGCCAATTTTTTCGGTGGCCTGATGATATACCTCGACCGGCCGTTCTCGGTCGGTGACTGGGTGCGTTCCGAGGACCGCGAGATCGAGGGGACCGTCGAAGACATCGGCTGGCGGCTGACGCGTATACGCACATTCGATAAACGACCGATATACATTCCGAACGGAATTTTCTCAACGATTGCGGTGATCAATCCGTCGCGCATGACACGGCGGCGCATCAAAGAGACGATCGGTGTTCGTTACGATGACCTGGACAAACTGCCGGTAATCCTGGATGACATCCGCGCCATGCTGCAGGCGCACCCGGAGATAGACAACGAACAGACGCTGATGGTTAATTTCAACAAGTTCGGTTCATCGTCACTCGATTTTTTCATCTATACATTCACACACACCACGGTATGGACACGCTTTCACGAGATCAAGGAAGATGTCTTGCTGAAAATCAGCGACATCATTACCGGTCACGGTGCCGAGATTGCATATCCCACCTCTACAGTTCATGCGCCTGCGCTTGAACGGGCAATAGCCAATGACACCAGACCGGGCTGAACTAGACCGTATCCTTGCCAGCGCAGTGCAGCTCCATGGCGCGGAAGATGTCAGCAGGGCGCTGGACCGCATGGCCGCTGAAATCACCCGTGAGCTGGGCGATTCCCTGCCGGTTGTGCTGTGCGTCCTGACCGGCGGCATTATCCCCACCGGACACCTGCTGACGCGGCTGGCATTCCCGCTGGAGGCCGATTATTTGCATGCCACGCGTTACCGTGGCGGCACCAGTGGCCACGCGGTCGAATGGGTGTCCGAGCCGGGTATTTCACTGCAGGGGCGTACGGTGCTGGTGGTTGACGATATCCTTGACGAGGGCCACACGCTGGCCGATGTGCTCAGGTTCTGCCGGCAGTCGGGCGCGGCCGACATCTACAGCGCGGTGCTTGTCGAGAAGCAGCACGACCGGCGGAATGTCGATGTGCGGGCAGATTTTACCGGCCTGCAGGTTGATGACCGCTATGTGTTCGGCTTCGGTATGGATTACAAAGGCTATTTCAGAAACCTGAACGGTATTTTCGCACTCGGTGATAACTGAAACCGGGTCTGTAGCAACCAGGAGCGATGGCGGCATTCATGAGTGAACTGGCAATAATCGGCGGAACAGGGCTGACCCGTCTGGGCAAACTCCAGATCGAGCGGCGTGAAGTCATGCATACGCCCTATGGTGAACCCTCCGGTGCGCTGACCATTGGTCGACTGTGTGGCAAGGAGGTGGTCTTCCTGGCCAGGCACGGGTACGGCCATACCATCCCCCCGCACATGGTCAACTATCGGGCAAACCTGTGGGCGTTGAAAGAGCACGGTGTCAGTCGCGTGATTGCCGTTTGCGCGGTCGGCGGTATTCGCAGTGACCTGGTGCCGTCCACGATTGTTATACCGGACCAGATAATAGACTACACCTGGTCACGCAATCATACATTCTTCGAGTCGGACCTGAGTGAAGTGACGCATATCGATTTTACCGAGCCTTACAGCAATGAGATGCGCCAGGTCTTGCTGGAGGCGGCTGCCAGGGCGGGTGTTGCTGCCATCGCCGGGGGGACATATGGCGCCTGCCAGGGACCCAGGCTGGAAACAGCTGCGGAGATCGATCGCATGGAACGCGATGGCTGTCACATGGTGGGCATGACCGGCATGCCCGAGGCGGCGCTCGCGCGTGAACTGGGTCTGTGTTACGCCGTGATCGCGGTGTCGGCCAACGCGGCAGCGGGTCGTGGCGAAGGTATCATCAGTATGGATGACATTGAAGTGAACCTGACGCGCGGGATGGACCAGGTCAGGGCTATACTCGAACAGGTCATCACGGCAACCGGCTAGGGTTGTGGCGCGTCAGTCGTAGCGTCCGGCATCGCTGCCGGTTCGGCCGGTTCAGCAGGGACTGCTTCCGTAGCCGGTTGCGAATCGCTATACGGGGT
>JAOULY010000208.1 GCA_029881775.1 Gammaproteobacteria bacterium | reverse complement strand
GTGATGCTCGTCGAGTGCGATATGACCGTCAAATGAAGCCGGCACGGACGCGCGGTGGCTGGCAACGTGGACAAGATGCCGCCGGGCAAGCCACAGTCGCAACGCGGAAGAGGCCGCGAGCGCGGCAATAAACAGGATTGTGAAGTTATTCATTCGCTGGTTGGTTTCGTTGCTGGTATTTCAGTCAGATTAGCCTCTGGTACAATGCCACTCAACCTCTTATTTTGAAAGGATGGATGTCGATGACGCAATCTGCCGGTAACCTGATCTGGATAGACCTCGAGATGACCGGTCTCGATACAACGACTGACCTGATAATCGAGATCGCTACCATCATTACCGACAGTCAGTTGAATATTGTCGCCGAGGGTCCGGTTCTCGCCATCCACCAGTCAGATGCCGCGATGAATGGCATGGACGAATGGAATACACGCCAGCACGGCGGTTCCGGTCTGACTGAACGGGTGCGTAGCAGTACCATCGACGAGGCGACGGCGGAGCAACAGACCATCGATTTCCTGTCAGAGTACGTGCCTCCCAATACCTCGCCGATGTGCGGCAACAGTATTTGCCAGGACCGCCGCTTTCTCGCCCGCTGCATGCCGAAGCTCGAGGCATATTTTCACTACCGCAACCTGGATGTCAGCACCATCAAGGAGCTGGCCACTCGCTGGTCGCCGGTCGTCGCCAAGGGATTCAAGAAGGGCAGTTCGCATCTGGCGCTGGACGATACGCGCGATTCGATTCGCGAGCTCGTCTATTACCGGGAGTATTTCTTTAAATAATACTGGTGTGCCAGCCGGCCGTTCCTGCGTAATTAATACAGCTGTAGGAGCGGATGCTATCCGCGAATATGTGTCGTGTGTCGGGTTATTCGCTTCTTTAAATAATACTGGTGTGCCTGTTTGCCTTAATTGTGCAGGTCTGCAGCTGTAGGAGCGGATGCTATCCGCGAATATATGCCAGGTGCCGGGTTATTCGCGGATAGCATCCGCTCCTACAGCTGATTGGAAACAGCTGTGCAAACCAGATGCGATGGCTATTCCACCGGCAGTTCCGGGTGGTTGCCCCAGTACGACCACGATCCGGGGAAACCCTTCACCCGTTCATAGCCCAGGTGCCTGAGGACAACCCAGGTATGGGCGGAGCGGTGATGGGTCTGGCAGTAGGTGATGATTTCCCGGTCTGCGGTTGCACCGACCGCGGCGAAAAGATCCCTTAATTCATCGTCCGGCCTGAAACGCAGGTTGCGCGTCCTGTCCATGGCTTCGGTCCACTCGATGTTCACTGCCCCCGGAATGTGCCCGCCGCGTTCGGCGAATTTTTTTATGCCGGTGTATTCAATTGCACTGCGAACATCCAGCAGGCAGCAATCGGCGTCATCGAGATGTTCAAAAATATATTCATGGTTTGCCCACGGACTGTCGTCTCGCACCACGTTGAACTGTGCCGTGACCGGCGTCACCGGCGTCTTGTCCTGCGGATAGCCTTCATTGACCCAGGCGTGCAGACCGCCGTTCAGCAGTGAGCCACGCTTATGGCCGGCAACGGCCAGTGTCCAGAGCAGGCGCGCGGCGCGACCGCCGCCTTCGTCATCACAGGCAATAACGTGTGTGTCGTTGCCGATACCGACCGAGGAAAACACAGCTGCCAGCGTGGCGTCATCCGGGACCAGTCCCATGACGGGCTTTTTGCCGGTTACGATCCTTGCATAGTCGAGGTGCACCGCACCCGGAATATGCAGCTTGGCATAGGTGTCGGGCCTGCTCAGGTCAACAATCAGGACATTTTCGCAAGTCAATGAATGTTCGAGGTTCTCTGGCTCGATCAGCAGGGGTAAGTCAGGCATGGTTTTCTCTTAGTGGGCAAGGCAGGACAGCAGCTCGATCCAGTGTACGACGGGCACACCGGAAGCGCCCTGCAGGTGAGTATGGCAACCGATATTGGCAGTGGCAATGATGTCCGGCGCCTCTGCCTGCAGCGCAGCCAGCTTGTTATCGCGCAGGCGTGTGGCCAGTTCGGGTTGCAGTATTGAATAGGTGCCGGCTGAACCGCAACACAGGTGACTGTCGGCAACCGTTACCAGTTGATAGCCGGCGCGTTCCAGTAACGGTTCGACGACACCGGTAATTCCCTGGCCGTGTTGCAGGGTGCAGGGCGAGTGGAACGCAACGCGCGTGCCGGGCGCTGTGCGGGCAAGTTGTTTGCCGGCCATTTCAGACGCAATGAATTCACTGATGTCGCGGGCCAGTGCGCTGACACGTGCCGCCTTGTCGGCATAGGCCGCATCGTCCGCCAGCAGTCGGCCGTATTCCTTGACCATGGGGGCGCAGCCGCTGGCCGTTATGAGTATCGCCTCGGCGCCGTTTTCAATGGCCGGCCACCAGGCATCGATATTGCGGCGCATGAACATGCGTGCTTCCTCGCTGGCATCGAGGTGATGACTGAGCGCGCCGCAGCAACCGCTGCCGGCGGGCACCACTACGTTGATGCCCAGTGCGTCGAGGGTGGTGATCGTGGCGTGATTGATTTGCGGTGCCAGCGCCGGTTGCACGCAACCATCCAGCAGCAACAGGCTGCGGGCATGTGCACCACTTGCTGCCGGTGATAAATGCTGGCGCACCGGGATGCGTGATTGCAGGCGGGCGGGCAGTGCGGGCCGTACCCGCTGGGCCAGTCGCAGCACGGGCGTAAAACGGCTGCTGCGTGACAGGACCTGTCGCAGCGCGAAGCGCAGCAGGCGCTGATGCAATGGTCGCGGTGTCTTCTGTGCCACCTGCGCACGACCGGTATCAAGCAGGTGATGATAGTCGACGCCGGACGGGCAGGTCGTTTCGCAGGCGCGGCAGGTGAGGCAGCGGTCCAGGTGCAGCTGGGTTTTGCGTGTCGGCGGGTGACCTTCAAGAACCTGCTTGATGAGGTAAATGCGACCGCGCGGACCGTCCAGCTCGTCACCGGTCAGCTGGTAGGTCGGACAGGTTGCGTTACAGAAGCCGCAGTGCACGCAGTTACGCAGGATTTCATCCGCCTCGCGGCCGGCTGCCGTGTTCAGTAATGTGTCCGGTAAAGATGTTTGCATCAGAGTTCCGCGTACATGCGTCCCGGGTTGAAAATCGCCTGCGGGTCGAAGGCCGCTTTCAGTCGCTGGTGCAGTGACAATACGTTTGCGGCGAGCGGCTGAAACACTTCGCCGGAGCGGTCGCCGCCACGAAACAGCTGGGCATGGCCGCCAGCGGCCTGCACGGTTTCGCGGATATCCGTGGCCGGCAGTGTGCTGCGCAGCCAGCGCTGGGCACCGCCCCAGTCGAGCAATTGCTCACCAATGGAATCGAGTGGCGCACTGGCAGGCGGTAATGACAGTCGCCACACCGGAGCATCGCCCGCGAAAAACGGCAGTGTCTGTTCCTTCAGGTCTTGCCAGATTGACGCCTCGCCTGGCTGCGTGTCGCCACCGAGACGGCTGGCTGTGTCAGCGACACCGCGTTCGGTGCCGGACAGGCGAAACACCAGGCGGTCTTCGATATAGCAGGCAGCCGTCAGGGGTATCGGGCTTGCAGACCAGTGGTTGCAGCGTTCGATTGCCTCGGCTTGCGTGCAGGTCTGTGTGAGCGTGAGTTCGGCTTCAGGTCGTGGCAGCACCTTCAGGTGAATATCCAGCAGGATGGCGAGCGTGCCGAGTGATCCCGTCAGTGTCCGTGACAGGTCATAGCCGGCGACATTTTTCATAACCTGCCCGCCGAAGCGCAGGTATTCACCGTGGCCGTTTATGCAATTGATGCCCAGCACGAAATCGCGTGCGGCGCCGCTCCACGGCCGGCGCGGGCCGGACAGTCCGCCGGCAATGGTGCCGCCCAGCGTCGCGGTTGGGCCGAAGGCCGGCGGTTCGAAGGCCAGCATCTGCTGCTCGGCGGCCAGTGTCTGTTCAATGTGCGCAAGCGGTGTGCCGGCACGTGCCGAAATCACCAGCTCCGACGGGCTGTAGTCGATAATGCCGTGGTAGTCCGCCATGCTGAGGGGATCGCCACGGGTGGTGCGGCCGAGAAAGGCGCGTGTCCCGTTACCCTGTAGCGCGAGCGGCTTGCCACTCGCCGCTGCATTGCGGACCGTGTCCGTGTAGTGCTGGATATCCTGCATCTCGGGGCTGCCGTGCGTCAGAACCGTTCGAGTTCGGGGTGCGGTAGCTGACCCTTGTGCACATGCATGGCGCCAAATTCCGCGCAACGGTGCAGCGTCGGTATGGCCTTGCCGGGATTCAACAGTCCGGCCGGATCAAAAGCTGCCTTCACGCGATGAAACTGTTCCAGTTCGGCGTTGTTGAACTGCACGCACATCTGGTTGATCTTTTCCACGCCAACGCCGTGTTCGCCGGTGATCGTACCGCCGACGGCCACGCAGGTTTCCAGGATGCGGCCACCCAGTTCCTCGGTGCGTTCCAGTTCGCCCGGTTTGTTGGCGTCATACAGGATGAGCGGGTGGAGGTTGCCATCGCCGGCATGAAACACGTTGCAGATCGGCAGGCCGTACTCGGCGGACAGCTTTTCGATTTCGTTCAGCACCTGCGCCAGGTGCTTGCGCGGAATGGTGCCGTCCATGCAGTAATAATCAGGCGACAGTCGCCCC
>JAOULY010000207.1 GCA_029881775.1 Gammaproteobacteria bacterium | reverse complement strand
GGGCCAGGTCGGTGGCGCTGATACCACGCCGGAACAGCGAAAACTGCTTGCGGCTGCGCGTCTCGCGCTGTGCAACTTCCTGGACCTCGAGTGGCACCAGGCCTTTCTCACGTAACTGTTGCCTGACCTGGCGGGGCGCGTCACCTTCCATGACGCCTTTCTTTTCACGCCCGGATGCATCAAGAACGGTGTATTCGAAGGCACCCATGGTTATCTGCCTGCGCCTTGCGGGCAAACATTGTCGACATCAGGATTGCGTCTGGCCGGAAACAGGGCTTTCAGGACATGACTCATTGAATAATTTCCGTTGTTGCGGGCAAGGCGAAACAACCTCTTATAAACAGGGCAGTAGCCATGTAAAGATTGCTTCGCCTTGCTCGCAATGACGAAAAGTTCAGCGCTAGTCGCCCTGGGTAACACGCAACACTTCTTCAACAGTGGTTTCACCCTCGAGCACCTTGCGCCAGCCATCCTGCCGAATGCCCGGCGAGTTCTTGCGCGCCTCGCGCTCGAGTTCGATTTCACCGGCACCGTCGTGAATCATGCTGCGCATATTATCGTCGAGGGTCACCAGTTCATAGATACCGGTCCGGCCACGATAGCCAAGCTGGTTACAGCTTGGGCAACCCCTGGCATGGTAGAGCACCGGCGGATTATCTGCCGGGATACCCATCATTTCGCAATCCGCCTGCCCCGCGGTATAGGCTTCCTTGCATTCCTCGCATAGCACGCGCACCAGTCGCTGTGCCAGCACACCGATCAGGCTGGATGAAAGCAGGAACGGCTCGACGCCCATATCACGCAAGCGGGTGACTGCGCCCACGGCCGTATTGGTATGCAGCGTGGAGAACACCAGGTGTCCCGTGAGGCTGGCCTGCACACTGATTTCCGCAGTCTCGATGTCACGAATCTCACCCACCATCACCACATCGGGGTCCTGGCGAAGAATGGCGCGCAGACCGCGAGCAAAACTCATATCAACCTTGGTGTTGACCTGCGTCTGGCCGATGCCATCGAGGTAATACTCGATCGGGTCCTCGACGGTCATGATATTGCGACGCTTGTTGTTCAGGCGTCCCAGTGCCGCATACAGTGTAGTGGTCTTGCCGGACCCGGTCGGTCCCGTTACCAGGATAATACCGTGCGGCTTGTTGATCAGCACATCGATGGTATCGCGCGATGCTTCCGCCATACCCAGGTGTTCGAGGTTGAGCCGGCCGGCCTGCTTGTCGAGCAAGCGCAACACGACACGCTCGCCGTTTCCGGATGGCAGCGTGGAAACGCGCACATCGACCGCACGACCGGCCACACGCAACGAGATACGGCCATCCTGGGGCAAGCGTTTCTCGGCAATATCGAGACGCGCCATAACCTTGATGCGCGACACCAGCAGCGGCGCCAGCACGCGTTGCGGCTCCAGCACCTCGCGCAGCACGCCATCACAGCGGAAACGTACCACCAGCCGGTTTTCAAACGGTTCGATGTGAATATCCGATGCGTTTTCCTTGACCGCCTCGGTGAGCAGCGCGTTTATCAAGCGGATGATCGGCGCGTCATCTTCACTCTCAAGCAGGTCCTCGGGCTCGGGCAATGCCTGTGCAGCATGCATCAGGTCCATGCCCTCGCCCAGGTCGCCCATCATCTGCATGGCTTCACTGGAACCCTGTTCATAGCGGCTGGCCAGCAACGAGTCGAAGGTTTCAGAATCAATTGCCTGCAGCTTGAGGGGCATACCCATGAAACGACGCAACTCTACCAGGGCGGACGGCTCGACCGAACCGGTATGCATGACAAGGGCCTTGCCGTCTTCTTCCCCGTTAACCAGCAGCCCATTGCGTTTGGCAAACATGAACGGCGGTCGCCGCGGTGCGCGCCCGTCACCGCCCGGTTTTTCATCCGTAGCCTGGAGCTGCAGCTCACTCATCCGTAAACAGGTCGGCCTGTGGTTCAGGGTCGGGGGCAGGTGCAGGCGTGCTGACCGCAGCGGGTGATGGCGGCACGGCAGTGTATTCCTCGATAGGCGGGAGTACCGGATGATCCCGCTTGTACATCAGGCCAATACCTTTCTCACGTTCGTCCATCTGCAGCGAACGGATATAGTTATATTTCCTGTTGGTGTATTCACTCGTAACAGTGCCGTCACGCAGGATGACCGGATGAATAAAGACCATCAGGTTCGTGGTATCCACATCAGTCGATCGTGACTTGAACAGGTAACCCAGCAGCGGGATATCGCCGAGCAACGGCACCTTCTGTTCATTTTCGCGGACCTCTTCCCTGATAAGCCCGCCCAGCACGACTATCTGGCCGTCATCAACCATGACATGGGTCTTGATAGAGCGCTTGCTGGTAATAATATCGGAGGCGGATACCGGACTGTCAGAAAAGCCGGAAACCTCCTGCTCGATATCCAGGCGCAGTGCGTCACCCTCGTTGATCTGCGGCTTGATTCTGAGCGTCAGGCCGACGTCCTCGCGCTGTATGGTCTGGAACGGGTTGGTCGAACCCTGGCTGGCCCCGGTATTGGTAAACGAACCGGTCACAAAGGGAACATTCTCGCCAATGATAATTTCCGCTTCTTCGTTATCCAGTGTCACCAGCGTCGGGGTCGACAGAATATTGGTGTTGGTGTCAGTAGACAGCGCATTGATGATTGCAGCGTAATTAAAACTGTTGGACCTGTTCACATCGCCGAAGCCCAGCAGTGAACCGCTGGATGGAACGCCCGCCAGGGCAGTCGTGCCGCCATCGATAATATCCGCGACTCCGCTTGCCACTGTTGATATCGGCGTCGCGACGTTGTCAAAGTTTATCAGGCCGATCGGTGTATTGTTCCCGGTAGAGTCGCCACTGAATAACCATTGCACACCCAGCTTCCGCGCCATATCGGGCGAAACCTCCGCGATAACCGCTTCCACCAGCACCTGTGCACGGCGAATATCCAGCTGGCTGATAACGCGCTTGATCGACTTCATGATATCCGGCGGCGCTGTAATGACCAGGGCATTGGTCGGCTCGTCCGCCTGTATATCAAAACTGCCACGCTTGCCGGCAACCCCGGCCCCCTTGGCCGCGGTGGCTTCCTGTTCCTCGATCTTGCCGACACCGGTCAATACGTCGACCAGCTTGGTCGCTTCCGCGTAACGCAGGTAGACCACGTCGGTATTGCCGCCCGAATCAAGCGGCGTGTCGAGATGGGAAATAATGGCGCGCATGCGTAAACGCGATGCACGGTCACCACCCAGCAGAACACTGTTGGTGCGCTCGTCCGCAACCAGCACCTGGGCGGCACCGCCGGCAGCGGCCTGCGCACCGGCCACCGGTGCCGCGCGATTCAGGCTACTGAGTACGCGCACGACTTCTGTTGCTGACGCATGCTGCAGTGAAATGACCTCGATCTCGCTGTCACTGACCTGGTCGATACGGCGAATGATGCTGACCAGTCGCTCGACGTTAATCGCACGGTCGGAAATGATAAGCACATTGGTCGCGGGATACGCGGCAAGATGTCCCTGCTGGGGTACCAGCGGGCGCAGGATCGGCACCAGCTGCGCGGCAGCCACGTTATCGACCTGCACCACGCGCGTGACCATCTCGTCGCCACGGCCCGGGTCTGCATCGGATGTGGTCGGGATGCCGTCCTGCTTGGCGTTGACGTCCGGCACGATCTTGATGACCTCGCCGCTCGGCACGGCAGCAAAACCGTGCACCTTGAGAATCGACAGGAATACCTGGTAGACCTCGTCGCTGTTCATCGGGCGTGACGAGACCACGGTCACCTTGCCCTTCACCCGCGGGTCAACAATAAAATTCTTGTCTGCGACCTCGGCAACCGTGCTGATCAGCGCACTGATGTCAGCATCTTTCAGGTTCAGCGTGACTGTCTCTGCCTGAGCGGGCAGAACGAGCGCGAACCACAGCACTATCGCTGTGAGCAGATATCCCGGAAAATTCATTACTTATCCCTCAGCACCAGCACTATTCTAACCGCTTCTTTGTAAAATTATCGACCTAAGGCCGGTTATCTTGCCTGATTTTTATGACTAGTTCCTGACACTTACATGCCTTCCAGCGTGACGAGCTGCTCCTGTCCGTCCCGCAGCAGCATCACGGATACAGAGTCACCACTCTGCAGGCTCTGCAGGGCCCTGGCGCTGTTGGCCGGGTCACTCAAATCCATATCATTGACCTGCGTCACCACATCACCATCAACCAGGCCCAGCTCGGCAAACAGGGCCGGGTCCCTGCCCGGTGAAATACGGTAGCCGATCATCTTGCCGGTCTCGTCTTTTTCGATCGCCGCGCGCAACAGCCCGTCAATCTTTCTTGAGTCCTGCCGAAGCTGCTGCCTGACGGCGGCGAGCCGTGCCTGCGGGTTGTCATTCATGGACTGAACCGCTCCCGGCGCTGTCCGGCCCTGGCGCGCCAGATTCCCTGCCGGTCGGGAATTCACCGGCAGCCGCAATGTTTCATAGCGGCCACTGCGCATGAGAATGACACGGTCCGGATATATTTCGCTCAGCTCGGCATTCCCCGGCAAGGCATCACCGATAGCATACTGCTCATCACTGCCCTTTGGATCGGCGATAATTGCGCGCGCGCCACCCGGCTCATCAGATGCCAG
>JAOULY010000206.1 GCA_029881775.1 Gammaproteobacteria bacterium | reverse complement strand
AATCCGAGATAGGCAGCAATGCGTTCCTCGAATTCCTTTGTTGACGCGCCCATGCCCAACCAGCCGACATCAAACGCCTCACCAACATGTGAGATTGTATCCTTATCAATATGCGGCACGAAAACCGGTATTCTATCCACACTATTTACCTGCCTGAACGCCAGTTGAATAACCAATAATCAAATTCAGAGAAAACCAGAAAATTGCATGCACCACACTCGACAGATATCAGTACTGCATTGCCTTGATATCACGCTATGCGTTTTAAATAGCCATCTGGAGCAACTGTAACAAGAAGCTTGTGCTCGATTGACTTGTCTACCACAAACTTCACGGCATCTCCTTCAGCACTTAGCACGCCACCCGCATCCGCTTTTTTCAGAAATTCCCAAACAGCTGTTTTTGGATTGTCGCCGGCACCCCATGGCCTGTCTGGAAATGAATCAGGCGGCATATCTTCTACCACAGTATCAAAAACAACACAGTAGCTATCTACAGAAACAAGCGGCGCGTAGGCCTCAAGCTCTGCTGCCACATGCTCATGGGTATGATTTGAGTCGAGAACAACCATGACTTTTTTACAACCCTGCGCACGTTCTTTTATTGCGCTGATATTGTCTGTCGCAATACTGGATCCCTGCAGCATTTCGATGCGCTTGTACATCGGGTGTGATTCAATTTCCGCACGATTGTGCTCGCGTATATCAATATCAATGCCGATAATCCTGCCGTCAGAAAGACCGGATATAGCAAGCATCTCCAGAATCGACGCATAATAGATTAGCGAACCGCCATGCGCGATACCTGTTTCGATAATCAGATCTGGCTGCACATTCCAGATAATCTCCTGCATCGCAATCATGTCCTGAGGGTACTGGATAATAGGTCGCCCCAGCCATGAGAAGTTGTATGAATACCGGTAGTCGGCAGTTTTAACCAGAAAATCGACTCCAAGGCGACGCATTTCTTCTGATGCACCCAGCCGTTCGATATTTGATTCAACTTCTTTCTTGAAATCGTTCATAATTTTTGACCGTCACTCATTCGTACAACTCTTGCTGGTGCGCCCATACAAACAACATTCTCAGGAATATCTTTTGTAACGATACTACCTGCACCCACAATAGAATTCCTGCCTATCCTGATCCTGGGTAATACAACTGAACCAGCCCCTACGAATGCATAATCCCCGACCTCGACCAGACCAGCCAAAGTTGCACCGGGACCTACATGGACGCCCTGACCTAACTTGCACTCATGATCAACAATTGCACCGGTATTAACAAGGACATAGTTTCCCAGCTCGGCCCTTGCACCGACTGTTGCATTTGCCATTATCTGCCCACCTTCGCCAACCAGCGATGTACTCGACACATAGGCAGCGGGATGTATCGCAGTCAGCGGCTCCAAGCCGATTTGTTTGAGGACGGTTGATAATCTGCATCTGTCTTCACCGGCACTTCCGCCGATCGCTATTGCAAAGTACGCGTTAGTTCTACCCTCTTTACGGAGATATGCAAACAGCTTGTCAGTATCAGAAAATACCGGAACACCCTTGATTGGCGAGCGCA
The DNA here is from genome assembly GCA_029881775.1 of Gammaproteobacteria bacterium. Classification (GTDB taxonomy): domain Bacteria; phylum Pseudomonadota; class Gammaproteobacteria; order UBA9214; family UBA9214; genus UBA9214. The sequence continues at coordinate 3,069 of JAOULY010000206.1, read as the reverse complement.
GCTCCCTGTCACTATCGATGATAGCCACCACCTCACAACCGAGTCGCGAAACAAACTCATCCAGGACTACTGCCTGGCCTGTACCTCCCCACAAGACTAAAGGACGCATGCAATTCCGCGGGTGACAGTAAATATTATATGTTCTGCTAAATTCATGTCGCACACCGCTTTGTATCGTCCCATAACTCATAGCCACTGTCACGATCGGATATTATTATATTCGAGGCCGGCCATTTAATCCCAAACGCCGGATCATCCCAGCGTACGCCGGCAGCCGACTCTGGACAATACGCCTGCGACATCTGGTAGGAGACCTCACTGTTATCCTCCAGCGTAAGGAAGCCGTGCGCGCAACCTGCAGGGATATACACCGATTTGTGGTTGGATGCACTCAGCTCGATGCCCGCCCACCTTAAGTACGTCTGCGACTGTTGCCGAAGGTCGAGAATCACATCAAATATTGATCCCGCCGTGCAACGCACAAGCTTTGCTTCTTCATGCGGTGGCTTCTGATAGTGCATACCCCGCAACGTCCCGCTGTGCCGGTTGAATGACAAACTGCACTGTTCCAGATCTGCATTTAACCCCTGCGCCCTGAACTCATCGCGACAAAATGTTCTGGCGAAGTACCCGCGCTCGTCACTTAACGCCTCAATTTCGATGAGGTAGCAGCCCTGAATAGGCAGTGCCGTAAATTTCATTCAATAACCTCGACCCCGGGAATAAACACAACAAACTTCCCTCCCCACTCACGTATATGAGACATCGTATCAATAATCTCATCACGCAGATTCCACGGGAGAATTACCACGTAGTCTGGCCGGGTCTCCAACAATTTTTCCGGCGCATACACCGGTATATGCGTGCCCGGCAGATAGCTGCCCTGCTTGTGCGGACTACGATCGACCGTGTATTCAATAAAGTCACTGCGAATACCGCAATAGTTGAGCAGGGTATTACCCTTGGCCGGCGCGCCGTATGCCGCTATACGCTTGCCTGCATCCCTTGCCTTGATCAAGAACTCAAGCAGCCTGCGCTTGGTCTCGTGCACCTGCGAGGAAAACGCTTCATAGGTCTCGACATTCAACAGGCCTGATTCGGCCTCACGCTCCCTGGCTGCCGCCACAGATGCTGCAACCTGCATATCTGGTTTTTCTGCATGGCACCCGTAGATCCGCAATGATCCGCCATGCGTGGGCAACTCTTCCACATCGAACAAGGTGATACCGTGTCGAGCGAAAATGCGCTCGGCAACCGTAAATGAAATATACGAGAAATGTTCATGGTAAATAGTGTCGAACTGGTTCCCGTTCATGAGCTGCAGAAGGCCCGGGAATTCCATCGTGATTACACCATCCGGGTGCAACAGTATTTTCATGCCTGCCACGAAATCGTTTATATCAGGCACATGTGCCAACACGTTGTTCCCGAGCAGCAGGTCGGCACGGATTCCTTCAGCCAGCAGCCGGTTTGCCGTATCCACACCGAAGAACTCGACCCGGGTCTCTATTCCCTTCTTCCGTGCTACCTCGGCCACATTTGCCGCTGGCTCAATACCCATTACTGGTACGTGCTTGTCCTTGAAGTACTGCAGCAAATACCCGTCGTTGCTGGCCAGCTCGATCACACGGCTGCTTTTATCCAGGCCGAATCGCTCTGCCATAGCATTTACATATTGCTCGGCGTGCTTCAACCAGCTGTCGGAATAGGATGAGAAATAAGCGTAGTCACTGAAAATATTGTCCGGGCTCTCGAACTCCTCCAACTGTACCAGGAAGCAACTGGCACAGACCCTGGCATGCAGAGGATAGAAAGACTCCTTCAGGTGAAGCTGCCCGGCACCCAGGTATGAATTTGACAGGGGAGACATCCCAAGATCACAAAAACTGTGTTTGAGAGACGCCGCACAAAAACGGCATTTTGCATTACTCATGTAGTACTTTTTCCTGGAAACGCTGAATCTGGTTGAGGGTGATTTGCCTGACATCAGAGCCCTGGTAGTAGCCCCGGTACCATTCTACTATCCAGTCGAGTGTTTCGCCCGAACCGAGTAATGAGCGCCAGTTCAATTCTGACGATGCCCGACTGCTGTCCAGCTTCAGTAGAGTGGTTTCATGCGGATGCTGGCTCTTGCTGATGTCACTGCGAGCATCAGAACCCCATCGCCCGGCAAGCTGGTCAGTCAGCCATGCAACACTTCGAAGTTCATCGTCAGCAGGTCCGAAGTTCCATGCGCGCGAAAATGTTGCGCCGTCATCCCACATGCGCTCAGCAAGGACAAGATAGCCATTCAATGGCTCCATGACAAACTGCCACGGCCTTATTGCATCGGGGTTGCGCAAACTCACCGCCTCCCCGGCATTAAACGCTTCCATGATATCAGGAACGATGCGATGCTCGCCCCAGTCTCCCCCGCCGATCACATTGCCTGCCCGTGCAGATGCAACCGCCACGCCATGTGAATCATACTCAGCAGGATTGAAATATGAATTCCGCCATGCGGCAGTGACCAGTTCGGCACAGCCCTTGCTGCTTGAGTAGGGATCATAGCCACCCATCGGATCGCTTTCCCGGTAACCCGCAAGCTGTTCACGATTCTCGTAGCACTTGTCACTTGTAACAATGATCACCACGCGAACTTTCGGTGCAGCACGGGCAGCCTCAAGGACATTGGCCGTACCCATAACATTGGTTGAATAGGTTTCCAGTGGCTCGCGGTAGGAACGTCGCACCAGCGACTGTGCTGCCAAATGAATAATAATTTCACAGCCATGTTCTGTCAGGCAGGATGTCAGTTGCGCAACATCACGCACATCACCAGTGATATTATTTATTCCATCCGCAGCACCCGCCAGATCAAACAGGCAGGGACTTGAGGGCTTGTCGAGCGAAAAGCCGGTCACCCTGGCACCCATCGACTGCAGCCACAGACTCAGCCAACTGCCCTTGAACCCCGTGTGACCCGTTACCAGAACTTTCTTGTCATGCCAGAAGTCCGGCTTCATTCCCAGACCTTCCAGGGCGGATTACCTGACTCCCACAATGCTTCAAGCATATTCTTGTCACGCA
>JAOULY010000205.1 GCA_029881775.1 Gammaproteobacteria bacterium | reverse complement strand
CTTTGACCACTCGGGAACCCCTCCAAAAATGCAAGCCCGCTATTGTCTTGCAGGACCTTTGGAGTGTCAACACAAATAGCAAGACAGTCGAAAGAACCGACCTTTCCCATCGACCCCGGCCGACATGCGAATCGCTGTCGCATGGTTGTTATATTCAGGCGACTGCGAGAAAATGGCGGCTAGTACTTTATTACTAGAGGACAGCTATACTGAAGTACAGGTGTGACACCAGAAAACACTGTTTAAGCTGGCGAACCAATAACATATGGGGGGGCTATGGATCGACGATTGTATTTCCTGATTCCGGACCGTCAGCATGCACTGAGCGTAGTGGATGAGTTGCTCGAACATGGCATCGACAAAAATCACATCCATGCGCTGGGTGATCCGCGCACCCGGCTGGACGGCCTGCCGAGCGCAACGCCTCGCCAGAAAAATGACATCGCGAAACGTGTCGAAAAAACCTGCTGGAACATCAACATGGCCAGTTTTACCCTGGCACTGATTGCATTAATTATATTGCCGATCGTGCATGGACCCAGCTGGTGGCTGCTGATCCCGGCCGCGATCATGATCGGCAATTTCATGTTCGGCCTGCATATGACGTCCATCCCCAGCTCCCACCTGGGTGAATTCCGCGACGCACTGGCACACGGCGAGATCCTGTTACTGGTCGACGTCCCGGAAACGCAGGTCGCGGATGTTGAAACCAGGATCCACCACCATCATCCGGAGGCCGCCGTTGGCGGCGTTAGCTGGGGCACACAGGCCTTCGGCCTCTAGAGCGGCGCAACTCGCTCGGGCGATCAGTGACTGAAACGCCCGCGACGTACACCCTCGCCCATCAGCGCAGTGAAATCCTCGTGGCTGACATGAATCAGCTGCTCGTGATCACCGGCCTCAAACCACACCTCCGCCTGCTCGGCAATCGCTTCATCTACCAGCGTTTCAATGCCATAGGCCGGACCGATCGCCGGTAACGCGCCTGTTTCGCAATCCGAAAACAGGCTGCGCAGCTCATATTCACTCGCCAGGCCCAGGTTACGGTTCGTTAACCGGTGCAACTCACCGAGATCCACATGACGGTCTGACGGCACGACTACCATCACGTAGCCGTCATCGTCTTCCAGCACGACGGATTTTGCCAGCCGCCCGCCCGGCACATGCGATGCCCGCGCGCTCTGGTTGCTGTTCAAGGTATGCGGGTGCGTCAACACATCGTAGGCGACGCCATGATCCGCCAGGTACTCCGAAACTGTCATTGCGATAGCCATTACCAAACCCTCCCTTTGGTTCACAAACTCTCACGATGAGTATAGGCAATGCTCAGCCAATTGCCGCCCGGCAGAGCGAATCACGCAAATACGCCAGCTGCGCATACCAGTCGATCAGGTCGTCCAGCGAAAAAGCCGCATTGGCCGGACTCGGGTTCGGCGTGACGAACACCCGGCTATCGCCAATGCGCAACGCCTGCTCGCCCCAGTCAATGGATGACTTTGATTCCATGGCGTATTTCAGGTAATTGGCATAGGCCTGCTTGCCCTGGAACCAGGCAATCCGCGGCTGGTATTGCAACAACTGCTTGTGCAACACCGGCGCCCATTCCCTGTAGTCTGCCGCACGCAGTTCGTGCCCACCGGCCGTGGGGCGCTTCACCACGTCGGTAAAACCAATAGCACAGGCCGCAAATATTTTTTCCATCGCGGCAATACCCGGCTCAAGCGACTCCCCCGCCAGTCCACTGGCATTCAGCGCCCGCCAGAACCGGTTACGCGGGTTGGCGAAATAGAAACCGTCGCGTACAGACGGCAACGACGGATTGAGACCAATGGATACGATATCGAGACCGGCACGGAGATAGTCAGGCAAGGTTTCCATGCAGCCAATAATACCGCCCCAGCGACAGCTACAGGGAAATCAGTCGCCACCACGCACAGCGTGCCATTTGCGTATTTACCCGGGCCTCCATAACATGACAGCCATCAGGGTAAGCGTCAGATCAGACTGGCGGCAGCTAATATTATTGCCAATGATTAACCAATTTTTTTAGTCGCCTATTGGTATTTATTAGCCAGCGAACTTAATGAGCACCAGGAGAATCATCATGGAAGATGTAACCGGCATGGAAGATGCGGTATTTTTCAGGGACGTATTAAAAGACGGGGCAAAATTAACAGCCATCGCCAGGAAGGCGGGAAATAATAAATGGCAACTCTCAGTCCGGAATGAATACGGAATCAACTCTAACTGGCTGGAATTATTTTCAAGCGCTCGACTGGCGATTGAAACAGCAGTAAATACAATTGAAAAAGAAGGCATAGAATCATTTACAGACACTGAGGGTTATGAGTATTTAATGGAGGAAAACGCATAACAGGTCGTTCGAGCAGACCCTGGACCTCATCCTCCCTTCGCTGTCGCTTCGGTCGCCGCCGCCAGGGGCAACTAAAACGTCAGGCAGTGCAAATATTTATGCCAAGGAGAATCCATGAGAATCATGTTTAATAAAGCTTGCCTCTTTGCGGTAATCGCGTTGGTTCTAACCTCATGCGCATCATATTTTGGCCAGGAGGGCCGTAGAGGCGTTTCCAGCAGTCTCGTGGATTACCTGTATCCAGATGGCCAGGTCCCACCAAAACATGAGGAAACCACGCCACATCTCCGTCTTCCGCTTACAGTTGGTTTGGCATTTGTTCCGTCGCAGATAGGTACGCCTTTCTCACTGCCTGAAGCAAAAAAAACGCAACTGCTTGAGGAGGTAAAGCAGAAATTTATCGGACTGGATTACGTAAAAGAAATAACCATTGTTCCAGAGACATACATGCGGTCCTCCAAAGGATTTGAGGGGGTGGGGCAGATAGCGCGGTTATACGGTCTGGACATTGTCGCACTGGTGTCCTATGACCAGGTCGCCGTTACCTCGGAAACGAAAAGCTCGGTATTGTATTGGACTATTGTTGGTGCTTATTTCATAAAGGGCAACCAGAATCAGGCGACTACTTTTGTCGATACGGCTGTATTCGATGTCAATTCCAGGAAAATGCTGTTCCGTGCGCCAGGCGTGAGTGATATTCAACAGTCATCTACATTGGTGGAAGTGAATCAGGCCAACAGAGAGACGAGAGAAAAGGGCTTCGAATTAGCCATGGCAGACATGTCAAACAATCTGGCCGTCGAACTTGACCGGTTCAGGGAAAAGATAAAAGAGGACAAGAGTGTGCAAATTACGCACAGACAAGGATATGGAGGTGGTGGCGGAATTCAATGGCCATTTCTGTTGATGTTGGCCGGACTGGCGATCTTGAGGATTGCCAAAAGGTAGCGCCATTATGGGCTCTGCAATGGACAAAGTTCCGGGTGCCGCTGCGTTTGTTTATTGTATGTGGGTACTCCAGGGTTATTCAGGGTTGCTGGAATTTGACCGGCAACTGGTACTGTCTGGAGAGATCTGGCGAATCTGGACTGGCCATTTAGTGCATACGACTAGCTCTCATTTTGCGCTAAATACTGTGGCGGCAATAATAATCTACTTTACCTTTTTTACGCGGATCAAATCAGGCGAACTGTTGTTGTATGGTTTCGTTTTTTCCGCTCTAATCAGCACGACGCTATTGTGCATCTACCCGAGTCTCGGCTGGTATAACGGCCTGTCAGGCTTGCTGCACGCACTAGCGGCTTATTTCTCAGTGCGCCTGGCCAGAGACGAAAACAGGGTATTTTGGGCAGGTTTGGTCATTGTATGGATGAAAGTATTGATTGAAGCGATACGTGCGCACTCCGGTTATGAAAGCCTGGTCGGCGACATGACAGTTATAACCGAGGCTCATCTGATTGGGGCATTCTTTGGCACTGTAACAGCCTTTATTTGTATGACGCATTGGCGTGCAAAGGGTAAACCCGGACACAGGCCAATAGAGGCGCAATAAATATATGGCCGGTGTTTCGCCTAACAAATGCTTCCATCCAACACGGTACTCGCGCGGCCGAGACGCAGCGTCAGGACCCGGGAATTTCTCATGAATCTTCAGGCAGATAAAATACAAAGAATCGGCAACGTCCTGGTGGACGTATTTCACTACCTGGCACTGTTTGTGATAGGCGCAACGGTAGTGTGGTCTGCAGTGTTTGAATATCTGCACATGATGGAGAAAGGGCATGCCGAGTTAAAAGATATTCTCTTACTCTTTATATATCTTGAGCTGGGCGCAATGATTGGAATTTATTTCAAAACACATCGATTGCCGGTCCAGTTTCTGATATTTATTGCCATTACTGCCCTTTCCAGGCATTTGGTAATCGACGTGCAGCATGTATCAAACAATTTTCACCTGTATTTGTTGATAGCCATTACAGTATCGATCGTATTGCTTAGTGGAGCCCTTTTTATTCTGTCTTTTACTGCCAGGAAGTACGGCCGTCCGGAAGATGACGTAAACCGGGACAACGAGTCCTGACAGACGCAGCTGCGCGACTGAGGCGTGACCTCAGGCAATCAGAAGGCATTTAAGGTTATTATATTATCTGGGACGAATTAACGATAAACGGCACTATGGATTACACACTATGACGAACACTCAAAACGATGAATATCAATCCCGTCTTAAAAAGGCCTGGATAATATATGCGCTGATCACGCTTGCCC
>JAOULY010000204.1 GCA_029881775.1 Gammaproteobacteria bacterium | reverse complement strand
AACGTGTGGCCATCGTCGGCGGCGGTTATATCGGCGTGGAACTCAGCGGAGTACTCAATGCGCTCGGCTCAGATGTCACTCTGCTTGCCCTGGAGAACCGCCTGCTGGAGAACTTCGACCCGATGATCAGTGACGTGCTGGAACGAGAAATGCTCCGCCAGGGCGTCAACGTCCAGACCGGCTTCCAGGTGGCGGCACTCAGCGGCAGCGTGGATGACATCAGCGTGATGTCTAACAGTGGTACTGCGCTTGCAGGTTTCGATACCGTGATCTGGGCAGTCGGCCGTCGTCCGAACACGGCAGGGCTCAATCCCGGCGCGGCCGGGATCGAGGTATTGCCGAATGGCAGCATACCGGTGGATGCGTATGAGAATACCCGCGTGCCCGGTATTTATGCCATTGGCGATATTACCGGCAAGATGCCGTTAACGCCCGTCGCTGTCGCCGCGGGGCGCAAGCTGGCCGAGCGCCTCTTCAATAACCGCGCCGACAGCCGGGTCGATTATGACAACATCCCCAGCGTGGTTTTTTCACACCCGCCGGTGGCCACCGTCGGTCTCTGCGAAGACAAGGCCCGTCAACGGTTTGGACAGGATATCAGCGTCTACACAAGCGAGTTCACGCCCATGCGGCATGCACTGTCCACAGGGGGTCCGAGCACGGCGATGAAACTGGTATGCGCTGGCGCGGACGAAAAGGTAGTCGGCATCCACATCATCGGGGAGAACGCCGACGAGATGCTGCAGGGCTTTGCAGTTGCGGTTAAAATGGGCGCAACCAAGACCGACTTCGACAACACCATCGCGATCCATCCAACCAGCGCCGAGGAACTGGTGACCATGAAAAAACCGGTTGTCGCGAACAAGGCAGCGCACACTATCGATAACGATACGCTATGGCGCCAGGCCTCCTGAAGCCTGTAATTACCGCTATCGGAACGCTTGCTCACGGGCAATGCTGCGCCGATGCGGTAATTACAAAGGTCACAACCAGTACCATCCCTGCTACAGGAATACACGTTAACTGATTCTGTATGGATAACGTTGAACACAAACGCGCCCGCCGACAATCGTCGATGACACGTGCCTGGTTCAGGTCAGGCTGATTGACATGCTCGTCGCCGAAAGCCGTGCAATCAGGCGGCCCCAACCCGGCGGAATCTTCGGGCCGTGACTGAACAATCCTGCAGATGCAGAATTCACACATCTGCTGGATACGCTACTCCGGTCTTTCGGACCGCATACCGTGACCTTGCCTGGCCCGTATACAGGTGGCGAGTCATCCAACACGGTTCAGCTGGCCTGCAAGAGAGCATCACAGGAATAAATGCGCCCTGACACCTTTCGTTATTTTTCTATCGCGGCATTACTTGTGCACATGCTGCTACTTGCCACGCCTGCCGTCGCCGGCATTCGACTGGCTGCGGGGACGGCTTATTACTCGGGCCCCATCAGTGCCGAGCTAAACCAGCAGTTGCTCGCAACGGTTAAGGGAAAAGCCGTCAAACGATTGGTTATTACTTCCAGTGGTGGCGAAGTAGAGGCCGGCATTGCACTAGGATTATGGGTTTTCGACCACCGCCTCAACGTTGAAGTCACGGACTATTGCCTGTCATCCTGTGCCAACTATGTCTTCCCGGCGGGACACCGCAAATCGATCGCTCCAGGCGCGATAGTCGCCTGGCATGGTAATTACCATCATTTGCAACAAACCGGGCTTTGGCGTGACGATATCGCTGTCAGAATGGAGCGCCATGGTGAGGACGCCGCAACGGCCGAAATGCAAGCGCGTGAATTAGTGGACCGGCTGGCTAGCCTGGAACAGGACTTCTTCGCGCACATCGGTGTTAATGAATTCATTTGCTGGATTGGCAAGCTACCGCCATACAGTGCACCGAATTATTACTTCCTCTCCCGCAAGGACATGGCGAGGTTCGGTGTTTCAAATGTGCAGACACCGCCCGACTATGAAAATACCGATGTTTCGGGCTTTAGCCACCCCATCAGATACATCACGCTTAGCCCTTCAAAACCACCCCGGGCGGAACTGTTTGATATCCCTTGACCCACTGCTCGCCCGGTCCCGATGCCGTTGCCCGGCAGGGCAGGCTTTCGTTTGGACCGCCTCCAGCCAACAGACCGGACTCGGGCTGCAAACTACCCCGCGATAGCCAGAACCCAGCCACATCACCACTGGCTCATGCCATAAACAGTCCCGGTTACAACAAAATTCAACGTTCAATAGACTGTGATTCCAACGAATACGGGGGTTATACTTACTGCATTCATAGTTTACAGGCAACATCGGCATAGAATAATTACGCCCGGTCTAAGCTTTCCCGATCAGACGTTCTTGTATTGAACAACAACGGGACAACGCATCCGACGCCTGTAGATTCCGGGTGACGATGCCGGTGAATTCCGAATCATTCAGGAGATTGCATATTGGCTATAACCAGTCACGATAAAAACTACCGCCGTATCGAACCGTCTTCACTGGACAGTGTCCGTACCCACCTGGCGGCCAGGGTCATCGGGCAGCGCGCGCTTGTCGACAGCATGCTGATCTGCCTGATCAGCGAGGGCCACCTGCTGGTGGAAGGCATGCCGGGCCTGGCCAAGACCACTGCGGTCAAGGCGCTGGCTGAAGCAATCGAGGGTGATTATCATCGCATCCAGTTTACGCCCGACCTGCTGCCGTCCGACCTCATCGGCACGGACATTTACCGCCACGAGAAAGGTGATTTCGAGTTTCGTGCCGGCCCGCTGTTCCACAACGTCCTGCTGGCCGACGAGATCAACCGCGCACCGGCCAAGGTGCAATCGGCACTGCTCGAGGCCATGGGCGAGCAACAGGTCACTGTTGGCCTGAAGACCTACACCCTGCCGAAACTGTTCATGGTGCTCGCCACCCAGAACCCGATCGAGCAGGAAGGCACCTACAACCTGCCGGAGGCACAACTCGACCGCTTCCTGATGCATGTCTGGGTGGACTATCCGAACCGTGACGAGGAACTCGCCATCCTGGCACTGGACAGCAGCCGGCAACAGGCTGCACCGCAACCGCCTGCCGGGCAACTGTCCCAGGACCAACTGTTCAGGATCCGCGAGGATGCGGCAAGGCTGTATCTCGACGCGCAACTGAATGACTACATTGTCGATATCGTGCAGGCCAGCCGCAAACCCGAAGCCTATGATGAAGGACTCAAGCGCTGGTGCCGCTTCGGTGCATCGCCCCGCGCAACACTGGCACTGGCACGTTGCGCCAGGGCCCGGGCCTGGCTGGATGGCGATGACTTCGTCGCACCGCAACATATCCAGGCAGTGGCGCCGGATGTCCTGCGACATCGCATCCTGCTGACCTTCGAGGGCGAAGCGGAAGGCGTGACCACGGACGACTACGTCAAACGTCTGCTGGAGGTCGTGGCAATTCCGTGAAGTCCGCATTCTCGACCCGGCCGGGTGACAGCCTGCGTTTCACAGTGACAAGCCGATGAGTCTTCATCCGCAGCTCGATGACCTGCTTGAACTGCGTCACCAGGCACGCACGCTGGGCGTGGCCGCCCATCACCAGGTCAATTCAACCTTTAGCGGCCTGTATGCCTCCGTTTTTCGAGGCACCGGACTGGACTTTGAAGAAGTGCGCGAATATCGCGAAGGCGATGACATTCGCAATATGGACTGGCTGGTCACTGCCCGCACCAATGTCCCGCACCTGAAGATATTTCGCGAAGAACGCCAGCGTAACGTGCTGCTGTGTGTCGACACCGGCCCGCACATGAGCTTCGGCACGCGCGGTACATTCAAATCCATCCAGGCCGCACGCAGCGCGGCCCTGATCGGCTGGGCCGCCAATAAACAGCATGACCGTGTCGGTGGCGTGCTGTTCGGCAATCCGGCCACCGGCATTCGCTACTACCGCGCCACGCCCGGCCGGCGTGGACTGTGGCGCCTGCTGCGCGCATTGACCGAACCCGTCGAGCAGGGCGATACGGATGAATCCCAGCTGATAGCGGCATTGCAGCAACTGGACAAAGGCGCGCCGACCGGTGCGTTGATTTTCGTCATCGCGCCGCTTAACCAGGTCACCACCGGACTGGAGCGCATCCTTGGCAGCCTGAGGCAGCGTCACGATGTCATGCTGCTGCCAGTCGATGATCCTGCCGATCGTGACCTGCCGGCAATGGGGCCGGTGATATTCTCCAATGCGGCGGGAGAACTGCTGGAAGTCGATACGGACAACGAGGCCGGTCGCCAGGCATTTCGCGAAGACTGGGAACAACGCCGCGATGAACTGCAGCAACTGGCCTACCGGCTGGGTCTCGGACTGATACCGCTCAACACCACTGATGACATTCACCGGACCCTGATCGATGGCCTGCGCCGTTATGCGGGGAGACGCTAGGCACGATGCAGGACAGCAGCAACATATTACGTGACATCCATGACCTTGATGCCATCCCCTGGTGGCCGCTGGCAACGGGCTGGTGGTATGTCATCGGCCTGGTCGTACTGGTATTGCTGGTCGCGGGCATCCGTTACCGGATTCGCTACAGCGGCATCATGCCCGGCTGGCGCGGTGATGCACGGCGCCAGCTGCGCGCACTGAAAAAGGCCTTGCGCCATGACGATCCGCGCGACGTTGCCGGCCGTCTCTCGATT
>JAOULY010000203.1 GCA_029881775.1 Gammaproteobacteria bacterium | reverse complement strand
TACCAATCAATGACTTCCGTGACAGCCCCACCAGCACCGGGTAACCCCGCCCGACCAGCCGCTGCAACTGCTGCAACAGCAGCAGGTTGTGCTCAACGGTCTTGCCGAAGCCGAAGCCGGGATCCAGCAGGAGCCGCTCACGGGAGATTCCCCCGGCAATACAGGCGGCCGCCCGCGCCTGCAGGAAATCGCCCACTTCAGTCACAACATCATCATAACAGGGAGCGGTCTGCATGGTGCCGGGCCTGCCCTGCATATGCATCAGGCACACCGGCACGGCGGCTTTCGCGGCAGTTTCGATTGCCCCCTCGCCCTGCAGCGCCTGGACATCATTAATCATGCCCGCGCCCGCCTGCACAGCGGCCTGCATCACCTGTGGTTTGCAGGTATCAATGGATAGCGGAACATCGACCGTGGCGGCCAGCGCCTCGATGACCGGGATGACACGCGCCAGTTCGGTATCCACATCCACACCCGCCGCACCGGGACGGGTGGACTCCCCGCCAATATCGATAATAGCCGCGCCCTCGCTGACCATTTCGAGCGCACGCGCAACAGCATCGTCGATTGCGTCGAATTTACCGCCGTCGGAAAAAGAGTCGGGCGTGACGTTAAGTACGCCCATGACACGCGGATGCGACAGGTCAAGTTTTTTACCCGCGCAATCGAGGATCAGGACGGCGTCAGTCATGTGCCGGAGTGCGGCCTGAAAGCCGGAACCTGGCCGCCGTCACGGCAAGGAAGCGTGGTGTGGCGTGCCGCTGCGAGCGGCACGCGAAGCAATCTTTAACCTGTTCATTCCAAATCAAGAGATTGCTTCGCTACGCTCGCAATGACGGGGGTATATTATCGAACGGGTGTGGCCCTAATGCTGCCCGGCCGGACCACCGATCTTGCCGTCCTTCTTGTCGCCGGTATCCGCAGCAGTACCGCCCGATGGTGGTTTTTGCGTATCGGAATCGTCCCAGTCACGCGGCGGGCGAGGTTCTTTACCGGACATAATGTCATCGATCTGATCGCTGTCGATGGTCTCGAATTTCATCAGGGCAGCGGCCATCAGATGCAGCTTGTCGAGATTGTCCTTGAGGATCTGTTCCGCACGCGCATACGACTTGTCAATAATGGCACGGATTTCACTGTCGATATCGTGCGCCGTCTCGTCGGAAACCGCCTTGTGCTGGGCCACGGAGTGGCCAAGGAAGACCTCCTCCTGCTCGTCACTGTAGGTCAGCGGCCCGAGTTTCTCGGACAAGCCCCACTTGGTGACCATGTTACGGGCCAGTTCGGTACTGCGCATGATGTCATTGGATGCACCCGTCGTGACCTTGTCCGGACCGAACACCAGTTCTTCCGCGATACGCCCGCCGAACAGGCTGCATATCTGGCTCTCCAGGAATTCCTTGCTGTGGCTGTAACGATCCTGCTCGGGCAGGAACATGGTCACGCCCAGCGCACGACCACGCGGGATAATCGTCACCTTGTATACCGGGTCATGCATCGGCATCGAGCGACCGACAATGGCATGACCGGCCTCGTGGTAGGCCGTCAGTTTCTTCTCGTCGTCACTCATCACCATGGAGCGGCGTTCCGCACCCATCATGATCTTGTCCTTGGCCTTTTCCAGATCATCCATCTCCACCAGGCGCTTGTTGGCGCGCGCGGCGAACAGGGCTGCCTCGTTGACCAGGTTTGCCAGGTCAGCACCGGAGAAACCCGGTGTCGCACGCGCGATAATACCGGCCTTGACGTTGTCGTCGATCGGCACCTTGCGCATGTGTACCTTGAGTATCTGTTCACGACCGCGCACATCCGGCAGCGGCACCACCACCTGGCGGTCGAATCGACCGGGACGCAACAGGGCCGGATCGAGTACGTCCGGACGGTTGGTCGCGGCAATGACGATAACGCCTTCGTTACCTTCGAAGCCGTCCATTTCCACCAGCAACTGGTTGAGTGTCTGCTCGCGTTCGTCATGACCGCCGCCCAGCCCGGCACCGCGGTGACGGCCGACGGCATCGATTTCATCTATAAATATGATACAGGGCGCATGTTTCTTGGCCTGCTCGAACATGTCGCGCACACGTGAGGCACCCACACCGACGAACATCTCGACGAAGTCAGAACCGGAAATAGTGAAGAACGGCACCTTGGCCTCGCCGGCAATGGCCTTGGCGAGCAGCGTCTTGCCGGTACCGGGGGAACCGACCATGAGGATACCGCGCGGAATCTTGCCGCCAAGCCGCTGGAACTTGCCCGGCTCGCGCAGGAACTCGACCAGTTCGCTGACTTCTTCCTTGGCCTCTTCGACACCGGCCACGTCGGCGAACGTTATTTTTACCTGGTCTTCACCCAGCATGCGCGCCTTGCTTTTACCAAACGACATGGCACCGCGACCACCGGCCCCGCCCTGCATCTGGCGCATGAAGAATATCCACACACCGATCAACAGCAACATCGGGAACCAGTTGATGAAGATCGTCATCAGCAGACCGTGCTGATTGGGTTCGACCACCTTGACCTCGACCTTGTTGTTCAGCAGGTCGTCAACCATCTTCGGGTCATCCGGCGGCGTTTGCGTGGTGAACTGGGTGCCGTCGACGCGCACACCCTTGACGGTATGCCCTTCTATCTCAACGCGCTGAACCTGCCCCTGCTGCACTTCGCCGATGAAATCCGAATAGTCCACGCTTTGCCGGTTGGGCGTGCGCGGGCCGAAATTATTGAAAACAGTCATCAACACCAGTGCGATGACTATCCAGAGAACCAGATTTTTTGCCAGATCGTTCAAATCGTATTCCTCGGCCCTGATTTAAATTGGTATTGCGCCCCATGTTGCTTCTCGGCGCGTCAAAAGCGTGGCTTTAACTATTTGGAGTCATTATGACACATTCGTGGCTTTTCGACCCCGTGCGAGCATGTACACTTCGCGGCTCTTTGGACGTGATGCTTTTGGTTTTCGTATCAATACCTTGCTGTATTTACTACGTAAATCGGCCAGCAACGGATCAAAACCTTCACCCTGGAAAACCTTGCACAGCAAGGTGCCACCCTCATCCAGTACTTTGTCTGCAAAATCGACCGCCAGTTCCACCAGGTACATACTGCGTGGCTGGTCAACGGCACCCATGCCACTGATATTGGGTGCCATGTCGGATAAAACAAGGTCTACTTTCGCCTGAGCCAGACTTTTCTGAAGCGATTCAAACACTTCATCTTCCCTGAAATCACCCTGGATAAAGTCGACAGTGGCAAGCTCGTCCATGGGCAGGATATCCATCGCCAGGATCCGGCCCTGCCCCCTGAGGATGCCGGCGGCATACTGTGACCAGCCCCCGGGCGCGGCCCCCAGGTCGACGATGGTCATCCCCGGCCGTATCAGCCGGTCTTTCTCCTGGATCTCTGCAAGCTTGTAGACCGCACGCGAGCGGTAGCCCTCGCGCTGCGCACGCTTGACGTATTCATCGTCGAAATGCGAGCGCAGCCACAGGTTACTGCTCTTGCTGCGGCCCATCAGCCCATGTCCCTGTATGTTGGCCGGCCCATGAACGTATAATCAACGCCCGCTTTTACGGAAACAAGACACATGTCACTCTCGGAACAAACACGGCGCGAACTACGTACGCGCGGTCACACCCTCAAACCAGTCGTCAGCATTGGCAACGCGGGCCTCAGCCCGGCGGTCATGCGTGAAATCGAATTGTCGCTGGCGCACCATGAACTCATGAAAATAAAAATAACCGGCGGGGAACGTGAACAGCGCAGCGACATGATCGCGCAAATCTGTGCAAAGCTCGGCGCGGAACTGGTCCAGTCGATTGGTCATATCGCGCTGATCTATCGCCCGGCAAACGACTAGTCCGGCCGCGCCCGGCCGGCAGCAACCAGCACCAGTCCCAGCACTGCCGTCAACACGAACATCAGTCCGGCAAGACTGTGCAGCATCGAGAAATCGGCGTGATCGGTCAGGCCGCGCATGTGCAGATCGTTGATCAACGGGGCCAGTATGAACTGACCGCCCGCGACCAGCACCAGCATGGCCGTCACCAGCCACGCACGCCAGTCATAACGACCTGACCGCACTATCATGGCGATCAGCAGGATGCTGCCACAGGCAAGGCCGAGCATTGCGGTCAGGGTAAACAGCTTGCCGGCGATCGACCCGGCCAGCGTACGATCCAGCGTTGCAAACAGGACCGGCACCACCATTGAACCAACGGTACACAGGCTACCGACCCACAGGGTCAGCAGCAGGCGTTCGATAACAGGCAGGATTATTTTAATCTTCAAGATTCAGCAGGGACACCGGGTTGCGCACTACGGCCTTGTCAACGGCGCTTCTAGATATACCTGACCTCGATAATTTCCAGGCAACGTTCTCCGCCAGGCACGATCACCGTGACCTCGTCACCTTCAACCCGCGTAATCAGCGCACGCGCAATCGGCGAGTTGATGGATATCATGCCGACTTTAATATCGGCCTCGTCCTCACCGACGATCTGGTAAACGATGGTTTCATCACTGTCGATATCGATCAGCTCGACGGTTGCGCCAAAAACAACCTTGCCCTTCGCCTCGACCATCGTCACATCAACGATGTGCGCATGGCTCAGCTTGCCTTCGATCTCCTTGATGCGACCTTCGGCAAAACTCTGCTGCTCTCGCGCAGCG
>JAOULY010000202.1 GCA_029881775.1 Gammaproteobacteria bacterium | reverse complement strand
TGCCTGCCGGAGAAGGCGATAGGCGCCGGATAGCGCCTCAACCTCGTCTTCGGGCAGCAGACCCTCTGCAGCCAGCACGCCAAGCAACTGCAGATTATCCGTGTAACGCAGCAAATCAGCATGCCTGTCTGACCAGCACAGGACTGCAAATTGAACCATAAATTCGATATCGACGATACCGCCACGGCCCTGTTTCAGGTCTATTTTGCCACTCTTCGACCGGTCCAGCTCACCGCGCATGCGCTGCCGCATCTCCAGCACTTCTTCTTTAAGCCGCTGCTGCTCGCGTGGCCGCGCCAGCACACCGGAACGAATGCGATCGAACTGGCGTGTGATTTCCTTGCCACCAACAACGATGCGCGCACGTATCAGGGCCTGGTTCTCCCAGGTCCAGGCGCTGCGGCGCTGGTACTCGGCAAATGCCTCCATGCTGCTGACCAGCAGACCGGAATTGCCGTTGGGACGCAGCCGCATGTCAACCTCGTAGAGGACGCCTGCCGCCGTGAACGTATTCAGGATATGAATAATGCGCTGGCTCAGGCGCGTGAAGAATTCGCTGTTATCGATTACCTTCGGACCGGCCGTATGTTGCTCGTTACCGGCACTGTCGTGCAGGAATACGATATCGAGATCCGATCCGTAGCCCAGCTCGAAACCGCCCAGCTTGCCGTAGGCCACGATTGCGATCCCGGCCTCGCGCAACTTGCCATGCATCAGGTAACCGGGTTTGCCATAGCGCTGGACCAGGTGCCGCCAGGCCAGCTGTACGGCCGTTTCCAGCACCACCTCGGCGATACAGGTCAGGTGGCTGCCGACTTCGGTAATCGGCATACCCGTCACAATATCGGCTGCCGCCACGTGCAATGCAGCCGCCTGCCTGAACTGGCGCAGGCGGTCCATTTGCTGCTCCAGGTCATCGGCCGGGATCCCGGCCATACGCACCTGCAATACACCCTGCAAACCTGCGCGATCGAGCGGGTTATACAGGCTGCGCGGGTCAAGCAATTCATCCAGCAGGATCGGGTGCTGTGCCAGCAGGCCTGCAACCCAGGCACTGGCTGCACACAGTTCGATCAACTGTGACAATGCCATCGGGTTCTCAACCAGCAGGCTGAGATAGGTGGTTCGGCCCGTTACCGCTTCGAGCAAATCACCGACACGGCGCAACACATCCAGCGACTGCCGTTTACCGGCAACACCCTGCAACACAACGGGCATCAACTCGTCGAGACGCTGCCGTCCGCGCTCGCCGAGAAAACGGCTTGCCGGTCCATCGCGGAACTGGTTCAACCAGCTCAGGGCACCCGTTGCATCTTCAAAACCGGCGGCTGCCAATGCTGCCTCGGCATCCGCCGTTTCGATATTGCCCCGCCAGACATCGGCCAGGTCATGCCCCGCATCGTCCGCAGCGGCTGGCGCTTCCGGACCGGCAAACACCTGGTCAAACTGTTCCTGGACACGCGCGCGATGACCCTGCAGTACCTTGATGAAGGATTCCCAGTTTTCGAATCCCATGGTGAAGGCCAGGCGCGCGCGGCCGATTTCGTCTTCCGGCAGTTCATGCACCTGCTGGTCATCAAACGCCTGCAAGCGGTTTTCCGTCTGGCGCAGAAACACGTACGCCTCCGCCAGTTGCACGGCAACAACCGCCGGCAGATAACCGAGCACCGCCAGCGCATCGAGAATATCGAGCACGCCACGCTGTTGCAGGGTGCTTTCACGGCCGCCCCTGACCAGCTGGAAGGCCTGCGCTATAAACTCGATTTCACGTATGCCGCCCGGCCCCAGCTTGATATTGTCCTGCATGCCCTTGCGCTCGACCTCGCGCACGATCTGTTCCTTCAGATGTCGCAGCGACTCGAACACGCCAAAGTCGAGATAGCGCCGGTATACGAATGGTCGCAGCAACTCCATCAACGCGGCCGCGTCCTGCGGCGGACCGGCCACCGGCCGCGCCTTGATCATCGCGTAACGTTCCCACTCCCTGCCCTGCAACTGGTAGTAATCCGCCATGGCATCAAAACTCGCCACCAGCGGCCCGCTGTCGCCATAGGGCCGCAGGCGCATATCGACACGGTAAACAAAGCCATACTCGGTTTTCTCGTCCAGCACACGGATCAGCTGCTGGCCCAGCGCCAGGTAAAACTCGTCGAGGCTCTGCAGTTGGCTTTTCCAGCCACTGCCGTTGTCGGGATAGGAAAATATCAGGTCGATATCCGATGAAAAATTAAGTTCATGCGCACCGAGCTTGCCCATGCCGAGCACCACCAGTGCCGGCGCAAACTTGCCGGACTTGCCGCGTGAGCCCAGCGCCCACGTACCCAGCAGCGCGAGCGCGGCCTGCACGCTGGCATCGGCCAGCGCAGTCAGGTCCTGCAAGACCTCGTTCAGCGGCACCCAGCCGGCGAGGTCGCGCCATGCAATCCGCACCATCTCCCGCTGCCGGAATTCACGCAAGCGCCGGCCCAGCACGTCCGGGTCGCGCACGCCCTTCAGGAAGACCGCAAGTTTTTTCCGGTACTCGCCGGCTGCATAGTTCGCCAGCAGGCTGCCGTCATTGAGAAAATCCGCCAGGATGGCGGGATTATCGATCAGGGTATTGGTGACGAAATCACTGCCGGCCCAGACCCGCATCATGCTCGTGGACAGGTCCTGGTTCTGCGGTACCCGGATGCCCGCCTCGCTTGACGCCTCGACGAACATTTCCCATGAATTCTCGAGTGCATCACGCAACGCTTCCGGCAACCGGGTGGCATGCTGCCGGTTAATTATCATGGGGGTATGCGACTGCCCTGCCATTTTCAATGAATCCTCCGCTGCATACTCAAGTCAGGCCGCCGGCCTGCCGACAAACCTGGTTGATATCGATTATATACAAGCCAAGGAAAAAGAAATGGATTTCAAAGACCACCTGAAGGATATGGTGCAGCGCGATGCGTCCGATCTTTATTTCAGCACCGGCGCACCGGTCAGCGCAAAGATCAATGGCAGCCTGACCCCCATTGCTGAATCCCCGCTTACCGCAGAACAGATCAGTGCAACCGCCTGGTCAATCATGAACGACGAGCAGACCCGCGAGTTCGAGGACAAACCGGAGATGAACCTGGCAATCTCCGAGCCGGGCATCGGCCGTTTCCGCGTCAATATATTCAGGCAGCGCAATACGGTTTCGATGGTCATCCGCAACATCAAGACCGACATTCCTGACTGGGAACTGCTGGGCCTGCCGAACATACTGACTGACGTCATTATGGAAAAACGCGGACTCGTGCTGTTTGTCGGCGCGACCGGATCGGGCAAGTCCACCTCGCTGGCATCGCTGATCGATTACCGCAACAGCAACAGCGCCGGGCATATCATTACCATTGAAGACCCGGTCGAATTCGTTCACAGTCACAAGAAATCCATCGTCAACCAGCGCGAAGTCGGCCTGGACACCGACAGTTACGAAGACGCGCTGAAAAACACCCTGCGGCAGGCGCCGGACGTGATCCTGATCGGCGAGATTCGCGATCGCGACACCATGGAGCATGCACTGGCATTTGCCGAAACCGGGCATCTCGCCATTTCCACCCTGCATGCAAACAACGCCAACCAGGCGCTTGATCGCATCATCAACTTTTTCCCGGAAGACCGCCGCAACCAGCTACTGATGGACCTGTCGCTTAACCTGCGCGCATTTGTGTCACAGCGCCTGATCAAGACGGTCGACAACAAGCGGGCCGCGGCTGTCGAGATACTGCTCGGCACACCGCTGGTCCAGGACATGATTCGTCGCGGCGACGTGCATGAAATCAAGGAGGTCATGACCAAGTCCGAGAATATTGGCATGCAAACCTTTGACAGCGCGCTGTACAAGCTGGTCGAGTCCGGCAGGATCAGCATGGACGAGGCACTCAAGAATGCCGATTCGCCCAACAACCTGCGGCTGCGCCTGAACCTGAACGGCGACGCGCCGGTGGTGGAGAAAAAGGCAGAGAAGGTCTCAATCGGCCTGAGCCTGATCGACCACGAGAGCGATGGCAAAGCAGACGACCTGGACGAGTACGATGCCGCACTGTACAAACTTGTCGAAGCCGGCCGCAAGACAGCCGAGCAGGCGCTCAGCGAGGCCGACGACCCGGACAAATTGCGCACGCATATCGAAGCACTGCAAGCTGAACGTCTGAATCAGGCTGTGGACAGCTGAATAATACCGGCTGGCGCAAGCGCAACACGGTAATCTACTGATATAGTAACGACCTGGCAGAGACTGCTCTGCCAGGTCGCATTACATGGTGCAGTCGCATCAGGTTTTGACAAGTACATTACCGGATCTGGAGATTATGTCGAAGTTATACCTCGTTACAGGCGGTGCCGGCTTTATCGGCTCGCACATTACCGAACGACTGCTGGCCGAGGGTCACCGCGTCCGCATCCTGGATAATTTCTCTACCGGCAAGCGCGAGAACATCCCGCCCGGTGATGACGTGGAAGTCATCGAGGGCGATGTCGGCGATACCGACACGGTCAGGCGCTGCATGGAGGGCGTGTATATCGTTTTCCACGAGGCGGCGATCGCGTCTGTACCGGAAACCGTCGGCAACCCGCTCGGCAGCGAACGCACCAATTATCGTGGCACTGTCAATGTACTGGAAGCCGCACGCCAGGCCGGCGCCAAACGTGTTGTATTTGCCTGC
>JAOULY010000201.1 GCA_029881775.1 Gammaproteobacteria bacterium | reverse complement strand
GATGAACACACGCTGTTCCAGTTTGCTTTCGCGTACGAACAGGCAACACTGCACCGCAGGCCACCCGGCGGTTTCGGACCGCTGGACCAGTGACACGGACCTGGCCCGGTTACGCCGTATTGATTCCACTCAGAATGCAGAAAAACTCACAGAGAAGTGCACACCATCATCCTGCAGATCACTGGTGGAGTTACCGTTGCCAGCATCATCGAAGGCATGCGCCCAGTACACCCGCGCACTGACCTGCCTGTAGTCCAGCAACAGCCCGAGTCCGGCGCTGGTAATATTCTTCGTCCCGGACGTCGAGCGATCATTCCAGGACCGGCCAGCATCAACAAACGGGGCCATTCTGAGGCGAAGATCACCGGTCTGCTTTGGCAACAACGGGACTCGCAACTCCAGCGACCCCACCACTCCACTATCCCTGACCAGCTGGTTTTCGCGGTACCCGCGCACGGTATCCACACCACCGACAACAAACTTCTCCATGGGCAGCAATGGATCATTCGTTAACTGGGCATCGGCGCGAAATATTAACTCGGAACTGGTATTACCCAGGCGTTCAGCCCACTGGAACTGCCCCAGCCAGTGAAAAAATTCACCGTCCGGTTTTACACCATTGTCAGTTGCACCGAGAATATCGAGTCCGAAGCTGAACGCCGAGCGTGCTGCCAGTACGCGGTTGCGTGAGCGCCTGAGCCAGTCCTGCGTCAGGCGCAACACGGAGACATCGCTTTCGCCGTTGACCACGCCCTCGGCAAAGGAAAACTTGCTGCCAAGCAGTTCTGTTTCACTCCACTTGCGCTCAAACACCACGCCGATTCCGAACTCCTCGCCTGGCACCCGGTAAACAGGATGCCGGAGCGAGAGACCGAGCGTCTTCGAATCACTCTTGATATCGAGCGCATCAAACGGCGCCTCGATCACATCCGAATCAGTCATTTCAAAATAAAAACCAAGCTCGGTGTCGTGAGCGGTCACCGGAATCCGGTACTCGGCAAAAATACTCTCCAGCCCCTCCGTCAGGCTGGCACTGCCGCGCAACAGGTCACCCCGCCCCGTCAGGTTGAGATGTTCACCGACCAGCGTGGCCTGCTCCGCACCCACACTCGGTGAGCGGTGGTTGTCGGCGATCAGGCGCAACTGGTAGGGCCGGCTCTCTTCGACAGCAACGCTGAGTTCACTCTCGCCCGGCCGGTTACCGGGGGCAAGCGCGGCATTAATCCGGTTGATAAGCGGATTCTCCTGCAGGATCTGCATACGTTCCTGCAGTCGCCTGACGTTAAGGGGTGCAGCTGCACCCAGCCTGACGCGGCGGCCGATGTAATCATCCCTCAATCGGTCGTTACCGGTTATTGCCAGCGCCGTCAGTTCGCCCTCGATGATCTGCAGCGTAATAACACCATCGACAACCTGTTGATCCGGCACCACGGTACCGGAGTTGATATAGCCGTTCTCGATATATTGCAGCGTAATACGGTCTCTCGCCCCGAGCAGTTCGTCAGAGGAAATCACCCGCCCTGTGAAGGATGCCGTGAGTGTCGCAAGATTCTCGTCGCTGAAGACCGTGTTACCGACGAATTCGAAACGCTGGACGAAGATACGCAAATCCGGTCCGGGACGATCTGAAGGCTGACGGGGCTGAACCGGGGGCAGGATCATTGCAGGCGCCGGCCCGGGCGCCTCGAATTCAGGCGACGGCAGCTCTGTCTGACCCGGGCGGCGGATCTGGTCGACAGCGGCGCCATCAGACAGTGTTTGTGCATTGGCAGCCGCGTTGAACACCAGGTTCAAGCCCAGCGCGAGTACACACAGCCCCGTCCGCCGGTCGGCCGGCACCGGCATCTTTAGCGCACCCGCCCTGCACTGCAACACCGCCAGGCAACACTGCATCCTGCCTGCCTCCCTGTTTATCCGTTATTGTTCCTGCAACTTTATCCCGTGAGCGTGTTCAGGTCGACTCCGATTCATCCGCCGGCAGCTGCAGCCACCTTATCCAGGCCAACCTGTTTCAGTAACGAGGCGCGCACCTGCTGCAAGCGGCCAGTGCCCGGTTGCGACTTAATCTGTTCATCCAGGCTCTGCAGGGCGTCATACCACAGACCGGCACCTGCATAATGGCGAATGCGCTCCTCGCCCCGGGCATTCGCCACCCGTGTCATGATAGCTGCCGGTGGTTTTATGTACTCGATCATGCCGCTTGCCAGGACATCGCCGGAGCGCTGCTGTGCATCCATGACAATAGTCACCGACCACTGGTACTGGACATCCGGTTTCAGGCTAACGCCAAGATCGGCCAACGCGATACGCTGTATGCCGGCTGTTTCAACGCCGGTCAGTTTGATTTCCACCAACGGCTCGTATTCCCCGTCCGCAATCAAGACGAATTCGTAACCGGCCTCGATGGCGTTCGACAGGTACCAGTACAGCACCGGCTGCGGCTGCGATGTCAGGCCGGTGTGCTCCGGCGCCAGTACGTAGATCGCCGGAACGTCATCACCTTCGCCCCGGGTGCCACCACCCACGCGTGCCGCCGGGGTACCACGCAGCGGCGGCTTGTAGATCGGGAAACCGGCCGCGGGTGGTTCTGCTGCATGCAGCGCCTGGGCTGGAAGTAACAGCCCGGTGAGCGATGAAAGCGACATCAAGGCTGTGAATAACAGCCCGGTGACAAATGCATTGCAACGATTGCTCATCTCAAATCTCCTTCGACAACACTTTATAGACATTGACCATCTTACTCTTGCCCTTGAGCTCAAGTGACCCGACGGACTCAACACGGTAACCGTCGCCAAGATAGCGAACCGTGGCCTCCGTCACCAGGATCCTGCAGTCACCCTCGGCGGCATCCCCGGGCGGCAACTCCTTGCCGTAACTTTCCAGCCGTGCGGCAGTATTCACCGTGTCGCCGATGGTGGTGTATTTCATGCGCTGCGATGTACCGAGAAAACCAACGACCATCTCACCGGAAGCGATCCCGACCCGCATGCGCACCGGCGGCAGATCCTGTTCGGAATTGCGCTCATTCAACTGAGCGATGGCATCGCGCATAGCAAGGGCGCAATCCACCGCATTGCGCGCATCCTGTTCATGCTCGGCCTCGGTCGTGCGCACCAGCGGCACACCGAAATCCGCCATGATGGCATCGCCGAAGTAGTCATCGACAATACCGCCATGCTTCAGCACCAGGCCGGCCATGGTGTCCATGTGGCTGTTCAGCCAGTCCATCAGGCGCGCCGGGCCGAGCCGCTCTGATACCGGGGTGAAGTTCTCGAGGTCCGCAAACAGGATCGTGCAAACCACCTCGCGCGGGGCCACCCGGCCACCCTCCATGAAATGCTCGCGCTGCTCCCAGATCTGGCGAGCAACATCCTCGTTCACCTGGCGGGAGAACAGCTCCATCACCTGGCGACGCTGCGCATTTTCATGGCTTGTCAGATAGGCCATCATCAATGCCGCCGATAACATCCCGCCGATACCGGCCGGCACCAGCGGGAGCCAGAGTCCAATGGCATAGGCAACAAAGGAAATCAGCAGCAACAGGGCCACGCCCAACAATCCCACCGGGATCAGTATGTGTACCGACCTGAACATCAGCACCAGCGCCATACCTGCTGCAGTCCATAGCAGGATCCACACATATTCCTGCGTATCGGTCGGCACGCCGATTGGCCGGTCACCGTCCAGTGCGGCGCGCAGCAACTGGCTGGTGGCGTGCGCATGTATGCTGCTGCCGGAAACGCCCGGCGCATCGGTAACGGTATGACGCAAAGGCATGAGGAAAACATCCTTGACGCTCTCAGCGACCACCCCGACGATCACCGCCCGGCCCGTCAGTGCGTCGCGCGGGATGTCTCCGGCCATCAAGTCGCCCAGGCTGTACGTATCAAACGGCTGCGCGGCGCTCCTGTAGTCCATCAAGAACTGGTAGCCACCGGCATCGGCATCAACGTAACCGCCATCACTGCCCTCGAAGGGCCGCAGCGTGACCTCGCCCAGCCGCAGGTACGATGGCTCCGGCTCTCCCGGCTGCGGATAGACCTGGTGCAACTGGAGGTAATACAGCGCGAGTCGCAGCGACAATGAATAGAAGACATCGGTCCCGTCATCGAGAAACAGCAGTCCCCGCCGCACCACGCCGTCCGGATCGACCAGCAGATCGGAAAAGCCTACCTGCGCCGACCCGGCCAGCACAGCAGGTGGCGGGACACCCGTGTGCACGCCGGCGCCGATCTTTTCCACCATAATGACGTTGCCGTGCTGTGAAAGGAGCGCGTCCAGCGCTGCAGACCCGGGCGGTATCGGCAGGTCGCGGTAAATGTCTATGCCAATGACGGCGGGGTTATGCGCCTGCAGCGTGGTTATCAGCGCGGCAAGCGATTCATCTGACAGCGGCCACTGGCCCAACTGCTGGATATCCGATTCGGTGATGTTGATCAGTGCAATACGGGGATCTTCCACAACTTCATCAACGAACAGTTCCAGGAAGAAATCATAGGCCCTGAGCTCCAGCGTCTGCAGTATGCCGGCCTCGCGAACCGCCACCAGGCAGACAAACAGCACAGTCACCTGCATCACACCGAACATGACCGGCCTGCGCAGGACGCTGCTTATCGTTATTCTGTCTGCCACGGCCCCGGAGTCCCTGTTGTTGAGTGTTATTCCTGCTGATACCTGCATACCT
>JAOULY010000200.1 GCA_029881775.1 Gammaproteobacteria bacterium | reverse complement strand
GTCACACTGGAACTCGCGGATCATGGCGGCCACGTCGGATTCGTTGATGGTAGCGTGCCGTTCAAACCCCGTTTCTGGCTGGAACAGCGCATTCTCGAACAGCTGCAATCCCCGCATTGAGGTCTCATATACCTGGTCTCGAATACACGACAAAACCGGCCAATATCTTCCTGAATTGGCAATAATTATTTCCTGTACCAGACCGTCTCAAGGCAGCGGCGGCCAGGCCGATACCCATATATACGTTTCACATTGACACTTTAAAAACACAAGGTCATGTTTATGAGCAGGTTTCTTGCTGGTCTGGTATTCGTGCTGTTTACAACCAGCGCCATGGGCGATATCTGGGACTCCCTGTTCAAGGAAAAACTGGCAGAGGCCAGCAACGGCAACGCCGAGGCGCAATACGACGTCGGCACAATGTACCAGAACGGGCGCGGCGTGAAAGCCGATCGAGACAAGGCTATCGCCTGGTACCGGAAGGCAGCCGCACAGGGCGAATCGAAATCGATTTCACGACTGCAACTCATGCAAGCCAATGCAACCCGCTTCGAGAAAACAGCCAGCGAGGCAAAGGACGGGAATGCAGACAGCCAGTACGACCTCGGCAATATGCACATGAAGGGCGTCGGCACCAATATCGACTACCGGCAGGCAGTCAAAACATTCGAACAATCTGCCAGCCAGGGCCACATCAAGTCGGCCTACAAGCTCGGCCTGATCTACTACGAAGGCAATGATATCAAGCGTGACGGTAAAAAGGCCTACAAGTGGTTCAGGCAGGCTGCCGAGAACGGTTACCCGGCAGCACAATACTACCTGGGCAAGCTGTTTGCCGATGGCACCGGCGTGCGCAAGGACCTGGCGGAATCGCTGGTTTGGCTGGGCAAGGCTGTCGACGGTG
Source organism: Gammaproteobacteria bacterium (assembly GCA_029881775.1). Lineage (GTDB taxonomy): Bacteria > Pseudomonadota > Gammaproteobacteria > UBA9214 > UBA9214 > UBA9214. The sequence continues at coordinate 3,799 of JAOULY010000200.1, read as the reverse complement.
GCTTTGACCAGGCGCGCGGAGAAATGATCGCCGTGTCAGAGAGCATAAAGGCTGCCAGCAGCGTGAAAGAACAGGCCGTTGTGGAACCCGCTGAGAAATTCAGGAAACCACCGCGCTCGAAGGCTATTGCACACAAGCCGGCGCCTGGCGCACTCCCGCTGGCTGAAACCCGGCCGATCGAGAAAAAGTTTTCACTGGAAGACGTGGTACTTGCCGCATGGAGTCGTGACGGCGAACCGGTTACCTGGCTGCCATCGAAAATCAGCAATTGCCGCACCGAGAACGAAAAGATCAGCTGCTTCAGTGATGACCAGACACGCAATTCCGGCCAGGGCCTCATCAAGTACAAAACCAAGGCCATCATCAGCAACTTCAGCAGTGACGGCTCATTTGATGTCACCTATCGCAACCTGGTCGTCAGCGCGGCGAAAGCAGCGGTAACCGAATCAGGCAATGCGAGTGACGCAGATGAAGTCGGTGGACTTGGCGATGAGCAGACACAGTCCTACCAGGTCAAGACCGGCTGGAGCACCCCGCACACATTGAAATGCAAGATGAAAAGCCATGGCACCGTGTCATGCGTGAAAAACAACACCCATACCATCGTACTAACAAGCCCGACCGCAATAACAGCCGGGAAATAATCCGCCAAGCCAGCTAACCGGCCGTAGAGAGAAATACTCGCCAAAGCATCAACAGGCATTTCCTCGCGCACACCTGTCAAACCAACCGGCGCTCACGATCCCGGCGACCCCCGGCTGTCGAGTTGCCGCTCATTGGCCAGCAGGTATTGATTAACCGCAACGCCGGCAGCCCGCAGCCAGTTGCCATATGGTTGATCAGCACCCGGAGTAAAGCTTTCCTGTGCCTGCACGATAAACTGTCAGTACAGTCAAACTCACAGGATGTGATCATGGCCATGGACGCTATCAGTAGTCAGTTAATCTCACGGTCAACTTTCGACCGTTCAGCGGAATCACGCAGCGATTCGGCACGCGAAGACAAGCGTGTACACGGTCACCACCGGGGCCACCATATACACCACGCCCGGCGACACGACATGATGGAGCGCGTTGAGTCCAATCGTGAAATGGCTGCCTCGCACCGCGCCCATGGACACCGGCATGATAATCATGAAGATGCCACCGGCCTGAGCTACCGCCGTTCGGAACGCACCTCCCTGACGCTGGAAACACAGGAAGGCGACACGGTACGCCTGAAGATAAAGGCCACCGAAATGCTGGCCGTCGAGGCCGGGAAGACCGCTGACGGGGTTGATGAGCAAACCATCTCCGAGTTTGAAGTCCAGGCCAGCAGCCGCACCCGCATCGCTGTCCAGGTCAATGGCGATCTCAACGAACAGGAAATGGCGGCCATCCAGTCGGTGATTGAGCAGGCCGGCGCAATGGCCGAAGACTTCTTCAGCGGCAACACCAGCGATGCATTTGCCAGTGCCAGTGAACTTGAAATCGACGCCACGCAACTGGCGAATGTGCATATTCGCATGAAGACCAGCGAGCAACTGACCTACCCGATGAGCAGCGCGCTGCAGGCCGGCATGACTCCGCAGGTCGCAACGGATAAACCAGATGTTGGTGAATCGCAAGCCGGCGACACGGCGAGTACCGCAGCCAGTCCGGCGGATGAGACACCGGCAACTGTCGCCGGCGCCGCTGCTGACGAATCCGGCGATACTACTGCACCGGCAACCCCGGAACCGGAATCAATCGATGCTACCGGCGCACCGGATCGCGATCAGCTCATGGCCAGCGTCCTGCAATCAATCGGCAGTTTTCTGAACAACCTGTTCACTGCATTCAGCGGTGGAGAAGGTGACGCTGAAAACAGCCTTGCACCGACTGACATGACGCTCAAGCTGCAGGTATTCCGTTCCATGCTGCTGTCCATCAGTGACATGGAAAACCCGAAAGAGGATGGGCATGCCACCGATCTGGCGGCCGAGACCATCGATGCAATCAATGCACAGCAGACACCGCTGGATGCCGTTGCCTGACAGGTTGTAGCTAGCAGTGTCCGCCGCACCGGCAGGCGGCAATAAAAAAGGCGCCTGAAGGCGCCTTTTTTGTCAACAGCGGCTGACGATCATTCCTGACCAACAGCCTTCATGCTGAGCCGTATACGACCCTGCTTGTCGACTTCCAGCACCTTCACCTTGACCAGGTCACCCTCGGACAGCTTGTCGCTGACATTCGCGACGCGCTCCTCGCAGATCTGCGAGATATGCACCAGCCCGTCCTTGCCCGGCAGGATCGTGACAAAGGCGCCGAAGTCCATCAACTTGGCAACCTTGCCATCGTAGACCGTGCCCACCTCGACGTCAGCGGTGATCTGCTCAACGCGGCGGCGCGCCTCGTTGCCGGCTTCCAGGTCAACGGAAGCGATTTTCACATTACCGTTATCATCGATATCGATACTGGCGCCGGTCTCCTCGGTAATCGCACGGATAGTCGCGCCACCCTTGCCGATTACGTCGCGAATCTTGTCCGGGTTAATCTTCATGGTGATATAACGCGGCGCAAACTCGGAAACCTCTTCACGCGGCGCCTGGATCACCTTGTTCATTTCGGCGAGGATGTGCAGACGACCGTCCTTGGCCTGTGCCAGCGCCTTTTCCATAATCTCCTGCGTAATACCCTGGATCTTGATATCCATCTGCAGTGCGTTAACACCTTTTTCAGTACCGGCAACCTTGAAGTCCATGTCGCCGAGGTGATCCTCGTCGCCCAGGATATCGGTCAGCACCGCATAACCACTGTCTTCCTTGATCAGGCCCATGGCCACACCGGCAACCGGCGCACTGATTGGCACACCGGCATCCATCATCGACAGGCTGCTGCCGCAGACACTGGCCATGGAACTGGAGCCGTTGGACTCGGTGATTTCAGAGACCACGCGGATGGTATAGGGGAAGCTTTCCTTGGATGGCATCACAGCGCTGACGCCGCGCTTGGCCAGTTTGCCGTGACCGACTTCGCGGCGCTTGGTACCGCCAACGCGGCCGGTCTCGCCGACACAGTACGGCGGGAAGTTGTAATGCAGCAGGAACTGTTCCTTGGTCGTGCCTGACAGGGCATCAATCAGGGCAGCATCACGCTCGGTTCCGAGTGTGGTTACCACCAGTGCCTGTGTCTCACCGCGGGTGAACAGTGCGGAACCGTGGGCACGCGGCAAAACGCCGGTACGTATCGTGATCGGGCGAACAGTCTTGGTGTCACGACCGTCGATGCGCGCCTCGCCAGCCAGGATACGGCTGCGCACGATTTTCTTTTCCAGCTTGCTGATGGCGCCTGCGACAGCAGCACTGGAGTAGCCACCCTCCGACTCATCACCGGCAACCACGTCAATGATTTCCTGGCGCACCTTGCTCAACAGTGTATAGCGATCCTGCTTGTCAGCCACCTTGTAGGCAGCCGCAATGGCGTCCTGGCCTTCCTTTGCAACCGCCTCGGCAAGCGACATGTCTTCTTCCGGTGCACTCCACTCCATGGCCGGCGTGTTGACCTCTGCCGCCAGTTCCTTGATTGCCTTGATCACTGACTGCTGCTGCTCGTGGCCAAAGACGACAGAACCCAGCATGACATCTTCCGGCAGTTCTTTCGCTTCCGACTCGACCATCAGCACGGCACTTTCGGTACCGGAAACGATCAGGTCAAGCTGCGAGACTTCCATCTGCGCGGTGGTGGGATTCAGAACATAGTTGCCGTCGATATATGCGACGCGCGCGGCACCGATGGGGCCGGCAAACGGCAGACCGGATATCGACATGGCCGCCGAGGCA
>JAOULY010000199.1 GCA_029881775.1 Gammaproteobacteria bacterium | reverse complement strand
GCAAGCGTACGGCAATCTTTATGTTATCGCGTGCCTCCTCGAGTTCGTCGCGCAATGCTTCCGGGTCCTCCGGATGCCCCTGCCCGCCTGTCGTCACCCGGTCACGCGCGACCTCTACCTCACCACGCAGTGAATTCATCCTGACACGCAATTCATGCTGCTCGTCAAGTGCGGTATCGCGCTCGCGGGTCAACTGCTTGAGTTGTGTTTCGAGCTGGGTGATGGCGGATTCCGCCTGCTCGTTCTGTTCACGTACCGCATCGATTTCTGCCTGACGGCGCGCCTTCTCCTGCTGATCAAGTTGTGCGATTTCCTCGTGCGCCTTCTGCAATTCCGCCTGCACACGCACAAGCCGTTCTTCCGTTTCCGCATGACTTTCCTGCAAGCTTTGCAGTCTTGAGCGCTCTTCCTCCCTGGCTGCCTCGAGCGCCTGCTCGATGGCACCGGTATGGTCAGAGATGTTTGCTTCATGCTGCGTGCCAATGGCTGCGAGCTGTTCCTTGAGTTCTCGCTGGCGTGCCGCCATCTGCGCACGCTCTTCAGCACGCGCCTGCCGCTCGTGGTGCAGCTCCTCGCGCAGCGTATCAAGGTCATCCAGTGAACTTTCGCGGGTCTTCTGGCTGTCCTGCGACGTCTGTTCGAGCTTTTTGCGTAGCCTGTCTATCTGTCCCTGCAACGCTTTTTCGTTTTCATTCTTGCGTGTCAGCTCTTCATGTGACTTGCTCAGCGTGGCGGCATTCTCCAGTTCCAGCTCACGGGCATGCTCTTCACGCTGCTGCAATGTGGCCTGTGCTTCTTCCAGGCGACGATGTAACTGTTTGGCCTCATCCTCGAGCGCCAGTTTCTCCGCACCGGCGTCCACCACAGATTGCTCCAGCGCGGCAATTTTCCCGTCCTTGTCGGCGAGCTGACGTTCGCTGACGAGTCCCCGCTGCTGTTCATGCTCCAGCCGCGACAGCAGTTCGTTGGCGCGCTCCTCGGCAGAGACCGACATTGCTTCCAGCTGCTGCTGCAGCGATGCCCGCTCTACTTCGTGTTCCTGCCGAAGCGCCTCCTGCGACTGTTCAAGCGCTGAGCGGGCCGCCTCCCATTCTTCCTGCGCCTGGCGCAGCGCTGACAACTCTGTGGATAATTCTTCCTGCGCGGCCGCTGCCTCGGCAAGCCGGGATTGTGACACCCGGTCGCTCTCTGCAAGCGCCGCCTGTCCATCCGCTGCCAGCTGCGCGATCTGCTGCTCCAGCTCGCTACCGGCCTGTCGCGCCTGCTCAAGCTCGTGCTCCATCGCCGCAAGCGCCTGCGCGTGTTCCGACTCCAGGCCCTCCAGCTGCCGTTGCAGCGATGCCCGCTCTTCTTCGTGTTCCTGCCGAAGCGCCTCCTGCGACTGTTCAAGCGCTGAGCGGGCCGCCTCCCATTCTTCCTGCGCCTGGCGCAGCGCTGACAACTCTGTGGATAATTCTTCCTGCGCGGCCGCTGCCTCGGCAAGCCGGGATTGTGACACCCGGTCGCTCTCTGCAAGCGCCGCCTGTCCATCCGCTGCCAGCTGCGCGATCTGCTGCTCCAGCTCGCTACCGGTCTGTCGCGCCTGCTCAAGCTCGCGCTCCATCGCCGCAAGCGCCTGCGCGTGCTCCGACTCCAGACCCTCCAGCCGTGCACTGGCCTGCCCGGCAAGTTGCTGAGCGGCCGCATCAGCGGCTGCCGTGACGGTGCGAATCTCTTCGCGCAAGCTTTCGATGGTCCGGTTTGCTGCATCAAGGTCTGACTTCAGACGCTGCAGGGAATCATCCAGGACCGACTGGCTGTCATCACCCGATCGCGCTGCCGCATCGAGCCGTTCCTGCAAATCCTGCAACTGCGATTCCTGCGCATGCAACCGATCCGACAGACTGCTGTTTTCTTCGCGGAGGGTTTTGACAACATCATCGCTCTGCTCGCCTGCCGATGCGATGCTGGCGTTTGCTTCCTGCAATTTGCTTTCCAGTGCAGCTACCCGCCCGCGCATCTGCGTCAATTCACCTGTCAGCTGCTGCTTCTCTGTTGCGAGCATCTGCAGATCCTGTGCAGACCTGTCCGCCCCGGACCTGATCCGCAACACTTCTGCTGCTGACTGTTGCTCAAGGGCAGCATTTTTCTCCTGCTGGTCAGCCAGCGTCTGCTGCAATTCAAGCAACTGTTCCTGCTGATTTTCCTGTGCCGCCGCCAGACGCTCACGCAATTCCAGGCTCTCTTTCTCGTAGGCGTCTATTTGTGCAAACATAGCGCCGAGCTTTTCGACCGACTCACCCAGCTCGCCACGCGATTGCTCGACCTGTGCTGTCAGCTCGGACACACGCCTGGACTGATTCTCCAGGTCGGCACCCAGCACAGCATTCGATTTCTGCAAGGCGGCATTTTCCTCGCGCAGCGCCTCCAGCTGCCGCTCCCTGACCGGATCGGTTTCCAGCTGCTGTACCTCATCCGCCGCACCGCTGGCCACATCACCTGCCCGTTCGGGCTTTTGCAGGTCAGCCATGCCACCCTTGAGGACATAGACATCAAAGCCCTTGTGGCTCAGGACAAATGCCGCCGAGTCGCTGCGGCGACCGGTATCGCAGCAGATGACATAACTGGAATTGAACACCAGCTCGGGTATTTCACCACGCAGACTGGCCAGCGGCAGGTTCACGCTGTCCTCGAAGGCGCCGTCTTCATATTCGTCCGGCGTGCGCACATCCAGCCAGACCGCCCCGTCGTTCACCATGCTGGAGGCAGTGGCATAATCGATATATCTCAGGTGCTGCGTCTTCAGCAGCTCGTCGAAATCCTCCTTGGCAAGCCGCATCAGCTGCCCGTCCGTCAGCATCGTGACTGTGGCATTGCGATGGCTATCCGACACCAGCGCTTCTTCGCCAAACGAATCCCCGGCGCCCAGCTCCGCCAGCACCTGCTCTTTACCGTCATCTTCCAGACGCGTTATCCGGCATTTGCCCTCGTCGATTGTGTAGAAATAGTCACCCTCATCGCCCTGCGAAATGACTACTTCGCCCTGCTTTACCGGGACCGCCTTCATCCGTACCAGCACACCCTGGAGCTTGTATGGCGGCAGTTTCCTGAATGTTTCCGATTTCAGCAGCCGTGTCATCCAGTCGCCGCTATCTTCCACCTCCAGTTCCAGCGCATCGGCGGTATTGGACTGGTCCCAGGTGAGGAAAACATCGAGCAACCCGGAATCAATCCAGGCGATAACCGCCTTGCCGTTTGCCCGAACAGATAGCGGCCGTGGCTGCTGGTTGATAAAAGGGTGCCGGCTGGCATCCGAACCGCCCACGATCTCGCCAGTGACCTTGCGGTTTTCGTCGATAAGGTTGAGCTTGCCCTCAAGCAGGTAAACCGTGCGATTGTCACGATCACCCTTGCGAAACACGTAACGACCGGACTTTACGACCTCGATGACTATTTTTTCCGAGATATCATTGAAGCGCTCGTCTGACAGCGCGTTCAGCGGCACCAGATCCTGCAGAACACTTTTGTTGTCAGCTATTTTTTTTGCGGTGCGCATGTCCACCTTTCCACTACGTATCATGAGTTAAAAATTCTTGCGGGTACTACGCAAGCACACATCCCACCTGCAGGTTATCGGCAGAAACTGATTGATAATTAGGCTATTTATGGCGATTTAACAAATTTCCCAGGACACAAATCCCGGCCCTGAATTCATGCCTGGTAGCACGTCCTTTCGCCTTTCCACGCCCGAAAATTATCGGCATGACGACGAAAATCTGTCTGTCCGGGCACCCGGAGTGTGAGCCATGCACGCATTTACCCGGCAGGCGCCCCGCAACACCAATACACGACCGCGGGCCGGGCCTGTGCCATGACTTTTCTCCGGATGATTACCGGCAGGGCCTGCACGCGCACGATAAAACGGCCACGCGTGGCGCGCCTGGAACAACAAGGGGAAATCGGGGCCGGTTTTCCGGTCAGATGAAAGCCGGCACAATCGCGAAAACCGCTGTGTATAGCGGGAAAAAACACGCACCAGCAACCCGACACAACACACAAAACCGTTAAAATACCCGTAATTACAGTATTTTCTTCATTCAATACAGTTCTTCACGATGTGATTTCACTGCTGACGAGATCGCACCACAACATGTAAACGGTTACACCGGTTTCCTTACACGGCATACAACAGGTGACGAAAATACTGCAATAGAAGGCATTTCCGAATGTCAAAAACTCTTTAACATTTATTTTTATATGCTATCTTACGCGTGCAGTTACCCATTACCTATTCAGAGGAGCATTATCGAATGGCTGTGAAAAAGAAGGCGACGGCTAGAAAGAAGACAACCGCGAAGGCTGCAAAGAAGCCGACAACCAAGTCAGAAACCCTGACTTATATTGCCGAGAAAACCGAACTGACAAAGCGTGACGTCAGCGAGGTCTTCGATGCACTTGCCACACTTATGAAACGTGACCTCAAAAGGGGTCCAGGCGTTTACACAGTTCCAGGCTTGATGAAGGTCAAGGTAGTTCGCAAACCGGCAACCAAGGCTCGCAAGGGCGTTAACCCGTTTACCGGCGAAGAAATGATGTTCAAGGCAAAACCGGCACGCAATGTTGTCAAGGTACTGCCGCTGAAAGGCCTGAAAGAAATGGTCTGATCGTTTTATTACGGCATGAAAAAAGGGTCGCATTGCGACCCTTTTTTTTTGCCCGGAGAACA
>JAOULY010000009.1:15000-17638 GCA_029881775.1 Gammaproteobacteria bacterium | reverse complement strand
CTGAATCCCGCGGTTCGCTCAGTCCGATGTTCGAGACGGCGCTTGCCCTTGAAGAGGCGTGTGAAAAGCGCCTGGCGCCGAAGGGCGTATTCCCGAATATCGATTATTACTCGGGCATCCTGTATCGCGAAATGGGCATCCCGACCGACCAGTTCACGCCTATATTCGCCATTGCGCGTACAGCCGGCTGGCTGGCGCACTGGCGTGAGCAGGTGTCCGAAAACCGCATCTTCAGGCCGACGCAGGTCTACGCGGGTTCAGACCCGCGCGACTACACGCCGATTGGCGACAGGTAATCATGCGGACGTGCCTGTTTTTGTGCAGATGAACCGGATACAGGCTGCAAAAAGAGCATCCCCTCTCCCTGAGAGGCGACTGCAGGGAGGAGGTTCCCTGTCTAAAATCCTCCCTGCAGTCGTTTGTGTGAATAGCGGATATTGCGTGTCTGTTACGTAATTCTAGCGGTTTTGCGTTGCGTCAGCCTTGAACAAGCTGCCCAGTACCACCGGTTTCCCGGCACCGGTAACTGCCGGAATATTTCCCGGCTTTCCCTCTATGTGCTGTTTCGCAAGCCAGGCAAACGCACATGCCTCGACCCAGTCCGGGTCAACGCCAATCGACTGTGTCGTTTCGACCGGAATATCCGGCAGGTTCTCGTTCAGTCGCCACATGAGGTGAATGTTGTGCGCACCGCCACCGCAAACCAGTACCCGCCGGGTGTCGGGCGCATGCATTTCAACCGCATCAGCAATCGTTATAGCGGTCAGTTCGCACAATGTTGCCTGAATATCGTTGGCCGGGATTGATACACCCTGCAGGAAGGCGGACAACCAGGACAGGTTGAAGTGTTCACGTCCGGTACTTTTGGGTGGGGCCATCCGGAAATAGTCATCCCGCAGCATGGCTGCAAGCAGGCGTGCATCATGTTTGCCGCTGCTTGCCCAGGCGCCATCGAGGTCGAATTGTTCTCCCTGGTGTCGGCGTATCCATGCGTCCATCAATGTGTTGCCGGGGCCGGTGTCGAAGCCGGTGACGGCTGCGGAAGAACTGGCCGGCAGCACGGTTATATTTGCTATGCCGCCGATGTTGACGATTACCCGGTTTTCCGTGTCGCTGCTGAGAACGGCGGCGTGAAAGGCAGGCACCAGGGGCGCGCCCTGGCCACCGGCATTGATGTCGGCAGTGCGAAAATCGGTAACCGTTTCGATGCCGGTCAGTGCGCTGATAACGGCACCATTACCGATTTGTAGTGAATAGGGCTCATCGGCATCGGGCTCATGGCGAATGGTCTGGCCGTGGCTGCCGATGGCAGTGACCCGGTCGGCGGCGACGCCGGCTTTTGCCAGTAGCTCAATCGCCGCCCCGGCAAAATTCTCGCCGACAAGTCTGTCCAGTTCGTCGAGGTCGGCCGTGCGGGGTTCCAGTAATTTCAATGCGCGCTCAAGCTGATCAACCACTTCCGGTGGATATTTCCTGCAGTGACTGGCAAGCAGGCGGGCTTCTCCGTTGGACAGGTCGACCAGGGCGGCGTCGATGCCGTCCATACTTGTGCCGGACATAAGGCCCAGATAATAAGCCCCGGTCATATTGAGTGGTGAAGCGCTGCCGTCATGAGGTTGATGGCATGTATGTGCAGTTGTTTAGCCGGTCGTGCCTTGTTGCGCCAGCCTTGCATAACAAGTTTGGCTAACGTGGTTCGTTGCTTGCCAGCTGAATGCTGCGTACCAGGTCAAGCTGTGCCAGCAATGCTTCGGCCTTGCGGTTAAAGTCATCGTGATATTTTTTCTGCAGCGGTTCCGCGCCCGGCAGTTTTACGCGCAACGGGTCGCGGTGTGTACCGTCAACGCGGAATTCGTAGTGCAGGTGCGGGCCGGTGGCGAGGCCTGTGCTACCCAGGTAGCCGATGATGTCGCCTTGCTTGACGCGGCTGCCTACTTTCTGGCCTTGCTTGTAATTGGACAGGTGCGCGTAGAGCGTGCTGTATTTCGTGCCGTGCTGGAGTACGACTGTCTTGCCGTAGCCGCCTTTCTTGCCGCGGTGCACGATCTTGCCGTTGCCCGTCGCCCGGATCGGCGTGCCGCGCGCGGCGGCATAATCAACGCCCTTGTGAGCGCGGATCTTGTTCAGGATGGGGTGCTTGCGACCGGTGCTGAAACGCGAGCTGATACGGCTGAACTCGACTGGTGTGCGCAGGAATGCCTTGCGCATGCTCTTGCCGTCGAGAGAGTAGTAATCTGTTTTGCCACCTGAATCGGTATAGCGCACGGCCTGGTAACGTTCGCCGTTGTTGATGAACTCGGCGGCCAGGATGTTGCCGTGTCCGATAAACTCGCCGTCGATGTACTGATCCTCGTACAGCACGGTGAACTGGTCACCCTTGCGGATATCAAGCGCGAAGTCGATGTCCCAGCCGAATATGCCGGCCAGTTCCATGGTCAGGTTATCCGACAACCCGGCCTTGCCGGCCGCCATAAACAATGAGCTTTCGATGACGCCTGATGCATGCTTTTCGCGCGATTCGGGCGTGCGGTGTGAGGTGCTGACATCGAAGCCTTCGCTGCTGCGACTGATTTCAAGGGTGCTGAGCTTGTCGATCGGGTAGTGCAGTTCTTCCAGTCCATGTTCGGCGCTGCTGGCG
>JAOULY010000009.1:0-10000 GCA_029881775.1 Gammaproteobacteria bacterium | reverse complement strand
TTGAAGGTGGGGTAATACCTACTGGAGGACCGAACCCACTTATGTTGAAAAATGAGGGGATGAGCTGTGGATCGGAGTGAAAGGCTAATCAAGCCCGGAGATAGCTGGTTCTCCTCGAAAGCTATTTAGGTAGCGCCTCGTGTATCACTTCTGGGGGTAGAGCACTGTTATGGCTAGGGGGTCATCCCGACTTACCAAACCATGGCAAACTCCGAATACCAGAAAGTGCAATCACGGGAGACACACGGCGGGTGCTAACGTCCGTCGTGGAAAGGGAAACAACCCAGACCGCCAGCTAAGGTCCCAAAATCACAACTCAGTGGGAAACGATGTGGGAAGGCCCAGACAGCCAGGAGGTTGGCTTAGAAGCAGCCACCCTTTAAAGAAAGCGTAATAGCTCACTGGTCGAGTCGGCCCGCGCGGAAGATTTAACGGGGCTTAAGTTGTGTACCGAAGCTGCGGATGCAAGCTTGCTTGCATGGTAGAGGAGCGTTCTGTAAGCCTGTGAAGGTGAATCGTAAGGTTTGCTGGAGGTATCAGAAGTGCGAATGCTGACATGAGTAACGATAATGGGGGTGAAAAACCCCCACGCCGAAAACCCAAGGTTTCCTGCGCAACGTTAATCGGCGCAGGGTGAGTCGGTGCCTAAGGCGAGGCCGAAAGGCGTAGTCGATGGAAAACAGGTTAATATTCCTGTACCGAACGTAACTGCGATGAGGGGACGGAGAAGGCTAGATTATCCGGCTGTTGGACGTGCCGGTTTAAGCGTGTAGGGAGTGTTCTTAGGCAAATCCGGGAACACAATTCCGAGACGTGATGACGAGCTCCCACGTGGAGCGAAGTAGTCGATGCCATGCTTCCAGGAAAAGCCTCTAAGCTTCAGGTTACGTTTGACCGTACCCCAAACCAACACAGGTGGGTGAGGAGAGAATCCTAAGGCGCTTGAGAGAACTCTGGTGAAGGAACTAGGCAAAATGGTACCGTAACTTCGGGAGAAGGTACGCCCCTGCTGGTGATGAAACTTGCTTTCTAAGCTGGTGGGGGTTGCAGTGACCAGGTGGCTGCGACTGTTTATCAAAAACATAGCACTATGCAAACTCGTAAGAGGAAGTATATGGTGTGACGCCTGCCCGGTGCCGGAAGGTTAATTGATGGGGTTAGCTTCGGCGAAGCTCTTGATCGAAGCCCCGGTAAACGGCGGCCGTAACTATAACGGTCCTAAGGTAGCGAAATTCCTTGTCGGGTAAGTTCCGACCTGCACGAATGGCGTAACGACGGCCACACTGTCTCCACCAGAGACTCAGTGAAATTGAACTCGCTGTTAAGATGCAGCGTACCCGCGGCTAGACGGAAAGACCCCGTGCACCTTTACTACAGCTTTGCACTGAACTTTGAGCCTATTTGTGTAGGATAGGTGGGAGGCTTTGAAGCGGTAACGCCAGTTATCGTGGAGCCATCCTTGAAATACCACCCTGGTATGTTTGAGGTTCTAACCCAGGCCCGTAATCCGGGTCGGGAACAGTGTATGGTGGGTAGTTTGACTGGGGCGGTCTCCTCCCAAAGAGTAACGGAGGAGCGCGAAGGTACCCTCAGCGCGGTCGGACATCGCGCAATGAGTGCAAAAGCATAAGGGTGCTTGACTGCGAGACAGACACGTCGAGCAGGTGCGAAAGCAGGCTTTAGTGATCCGGTGGTTCTGCATGGAAGGGCCATCGCTCAACGGATAAAAGGTACGCCGGGGATAACAGGCTGATTCCTCCCAAGAGTCCATATCGACGGAGGAGTTTGGCACCTCGATGTCGGCTCATCACATCCTGGGGCTGTAGCCGGTCCCAAGGGTATGGCTGTTCGCCATTTAAAGTGGTACGCGAGCTGGGTTCAGAACGTCGTGAGACAGTTCGGTCCCTATCTGCCGTGGGCGCCTGAGATTTGAGAGGAGCTGCTCCTAGTACGAGAGGACCGGAGTGGACGATCCTCTGGTGTTCCGGTTGTCACGCCAGTGGCACTGCCGGGTAGCTATGATCGGACGGGATAACCGCTGAAAGCATCTAAGCGGGAAGCCCCCCTCAAGATGAGATCTCACTGGGACCTTGAGTCCCCTGAAGGGCCGTCGAAGACTACGACGTTGATAGGCTGGGTGTGGAAGTTCAGTAATGGATGAAGCTAACCAGTACTAATTGCCCGTGAGGCTTGACCATATAACACTAAAGCAGTAATGGTGTTGTAACTGGTTACAGGCAACATACCTCTATTACGACTTTCCAGATATGGTTCAGTGATTTTATGCATTGAACCGAAAAGTTTGCCTGGCGGCATTAGCAAGTGGGAACCACCCGATCCCATCCCGAACTCGGAAGTGAAACTGCTTAGCGCCGATGATAGTGTGGGAGTTCCCATGTGAAAGTAGGTCACTGCCAGGCTTTTATTCAGACCCCTGCAGCCGATTGGTTGCAGGGGTTTTTTATTTCTGGATAGTGCCGGTTACTGCAGGAAAGCCGTGCTGGCGCGATAAATTAAGGGAAAACTGCGCTTGCAGAGCGTGCGCGTAAATCTTTCTATGAGGTCGTGTGCGGGGGATCTTGTGCCGTCAGGTAACTACATAGAGTCAATCCCCAGTTTTTTGAGTTTCCGCCATAGTGAGACACGATCGATACCCAGCATGCGTGCTGCCTGTGTGCGGTTGCCATCCACCATTTTAAGTACTGACAATATGTGTTCTGCTTCCTGCTCTTGCAGTGTCGTAGGCGCGGCAGGCTTTTCGGGCGTGAAAACACGTACAGTCAGTGCGCCGAGACTCTGGGGCAGGGCCTGGACGTCCAGCGTGTTGTCCTGGGTCAGTGCAACTCCGCGTTCGATGAAGTTGGATAATTCACGTATGTTGCCCGGGTAATCGTATTCCACCAGTCGTTCCATTGCCGCGTTAGAGATTTCCTGCACGTCACGCCCCATCATGACGGAGTATTTACGTAACAGGTAATAGGCAAGTAACGGAATGTCCTCGCGACGCTCACGAAGTGGCGGCAGTGTAAGCGTGACGACATTTAGCCTGAAATACAGGTCATCGCGCATCTTGCCATCCTTTACGGCCGCCTTTAGGTCACGGTTGCTGGCTGCGATGATGCGGACATCGATATCGATGGGCTCTACCGAGCCGACCCGCATGAGTTCACGCTCCTGCAGCACGCGCAGCAGTTTTACCTGCATCAGCAATGGCAGCTCCGCTACCTCGTCCAGGAAAAGGGTGCCGCCATCGGCAGCCTCGAATAGCCCGATTTTCTGGCTTAATGCACCGGTGAAGGCGCCCTTCTCATGGCCGAACAGTTCACTGGCGGCAATTTCCTCATGCAGTGCGCCACAGTTGAAGGCGATGAATTTTTTTTCAGAGCGCAGGCTTTTCTGGTGAATGTAGCGTGCCAGTAACTCTTTGCCGGTTCCCGACTCGCCGTGAATGACCACGCTGCAATCGGTTTCGGCGATCTGCCGTGCGGTTTCCAGCAATCGTTGCATGCCCAGGTCCTGGGTAATGATGGTGGTCTGGCTGGATATGTCCTCGATACGCTGTTTCAGTTCGCTGTTTTCCTGGCGGATACGTCGTAGCTCAAGTGCGCCGCGTACGACTTCGCGTGCCTCGGCCAGCCGAAATGGTTTGGAAATATAATGATATGCGCCGGCCTTCATGGCATCGACGGCGGAGTCGAGCGTCGCATGACCGGTTATCATAATTACCGGTATCTCCGGTGATGTTGATTTGATGTGTTGCAGGACTTCCATGCCGTTGATGCCCGGCATGCGCAAGTCTGTCAGCACGAGGTCGAAGGCGTTTTTTTGCATGGCGGCGAGACCTGCTTGGCCGTCACTGCAGGCGGTAACCCGGTATCCTTCCGCTTCCAGCACATGTGTCAGGTTTACCAGGGCGATTTTTTCATCGTCAATGATAAGAACATGCGGAGTCGTGTCATTCATGCTGTCTCCTCCGGGTGGTTGTACGGTAGCCAGATGGTGAAACGGCTGCCGCCTTCATCGCGGTTGTCGGCGGCGATGCAGGCGTTGTGTTCACTGATAATCTCCTCCACCAGGTACAGCCCCAGGCCGGTGCCATCGTGCGCCGATTTTGTAGTGAAGAACGGGTTGAAGATCTTGTCCAGGTGCTCTTCCACGATTCCGGGCCCGTCATCGGTGATCTGGATGCGTATTACGGCGGGAGACTGGCTGACCTGGTCGGTTTCCCCTGCCACGTTATTGAGGTCGGCGGCCCGGCTTTCTGTCCATGTCGATTCAACAGCATCGATCCATATGTTTTGTGCGCCGGCATCCGCTGCGTTCTTGATCAGGTTGATGAACACCTGTTGTATTCGGTCGCGATCCAGATACAGCTTGAACTCCGGAATTTCGGTCAGATGCACATTGACCGTTTCCGGTAATTGCCGTGACACCAGCTCAATGGATGATTCGATCAGTTCAGGCAGGTTATGTGCGTGTAAATGCAGTTGTGGGTGACGCACGCTGTCAAGCAGGCGTTTGACAATGCGTTTTGCACGTTCCGTTTCATCGTCTATGTGCGACATCCACTGGTTGCGCAGCTCCTCGTTGGTTGATGCGTTGCTTTCCAGCAGGAGTTGTACGGACGTGGAAATATTGGATAGCGGATTGTTCAGTTCATGTGCGACACCCGATGCCAGTACGCCGAGTGCCGCTGCCTTTTCATGTTTTCTCAGGCGAATTTGCTGGCCGCGAAGCCGCTCAAACATGTCATTGAAATGGTGAACGACGGACTGGATCTCCCTGTCTTGTGACGGCAGTGTCAGGGTCAGTATGTTTCCATCCGCCACATCATCGAGCTGGTTTCCCAGGTCGTCCAGCGGTCTGACTACTTGCCTGACAACGACCAGTGCGCTTATCAGGCCGAGAAAAATCACGGTCAGCAAGGCCGCCAGCAATGTCCACACTGCAACCCTGGCGGCATGTGCGAGGCTGGTACGTTCGCGCTTTCCGAGTTCCCTGGCCCAGGCCAGCAAGTCCTGTCCGGACTTGCGAATAGTATCCTGCAGGGCATCCAGTTCAGCCCCACCACTGGCCGGGTACTCTTCAAGCTGCTTCCGGTAAGTCAGCAGTAGTTGGTCGATCTCGGTGAGTTCTTCCGGGTGAGCGATTTCAGTGAAAATCGCGCGACTGTCCGAGATGGCCGCTTCGATAATGTCCAGCTGGTTGATGACTTGCCGGTAGTCCGATGGATTGTTGTACAGGAACAGGTTCTTCTCGTCGCGACGGATCTCCTGGCTGGCCACGTAGAAGTCATTGACGGTCACGCCTTCGAGAATGCGGTTTTTAAGATATAGCAGGTCAGCTATCAGGATGGCGGCAAATACCAGCAGGGCGATCTTGGACAGACCGAACGAAGCGAGGATCTTGGCGCGCAGGCTGGTCATTTAAATTGTCGGGATGGGCGGCCAAACAGAGCGTTACATATTACAACAGCGTTACAGCTATTGCACAATGAATCAGGTGCGATGCGTTGCGTTGTGAAACGAGCGAATAACAGGGTAAATCGTTAACTGGCTGTATTTAAATGGAATATAAAGCTGGCATGGTTGTTGCTCCTGTCTTGGGTAAATCAACATACCAGGAGTTTACCCATGAAAGCACTAACCGAAGCCCTGAAAACCATGCTAAATGCGCTGGCCCATGAAGATGCAGGTGAGTTCCTGACTCCATGCCAGAAGACCGCGGTTTTGAGCCAGGGGGTGAGTCCCAGCCCATGCCAGCGCGTCGAGCCAACCGTACAGCAACCAGCCCCGGTGGGTCGACGCCGTGTGGCCCTGTTTTCAGGAAGGGAACTCCCCAAGGATGTAATGGAATATATCACGGAGACCTGTGTTCGGACGCAGCATGACCTGACGGTGCTGACGTTTGAAACCGAAAGTACAGCGGAGGACATGCTGCAGCCCTACCAGGGTGAGCTGGCCGCAGCCGGGGTTGATGTAAAGCTGGTGCCGCTTGGCGGCAACACATTGTCGCAACTTGCGCGTTATCTGGGTAACCACCCGGAGATCGCATTCCTGGCTTGCAAGGAATCGGGTTATCTTGGCCGCAGCTATCTGACGGGTAATCAGCGGAAGAACGAAATGCCGATTCCGGTCGTCGTGATTGTTGCTAACAAGGAAGGCGTACAACTGCCGGATGCCGGTGTTGAAGTGGTCGAAGCAGAGAAGAGGATTGCCTGAATTGGCGGTAAGTTAGCCTGAGCCATCACAATAACAATAAAACAGTTGGTATGATGTGCTCATGTTAATGAAACTATTTCCATTTCTTCGCTGGTTCCCGCCGCAGAAGGATAAGCTGCGCGCGGATCTTGTCGCCGGTATTACGGTCGCCATGATCCTGGTACCCCAGAGCATGGCCTATGCGTCGCTGGCCGGGCTACCCGTTGTTTACGGCCTGTATGCCTCGTTCCTGCCGGTTATTATCGCTTCGTTGTGGGGTGCCTCACGCTTCCTGCACACGGGTCCGGTCGCGATGCTGTCCCTGATGTCGGCAGCGGCTATCGAGCCGCTGGCAACACGCGGTAGCGAGGAGTTTATCCAGTTATCACTGCTACTGGCGCTGATGGTCGGTGTCATGCGCTTGCTGCTTGGCCTGTTTCGCATGGGTGTGCTGATAAACCTGGCCTCACATCCCGTAATTCTGGGATTTACCAATGCGGCTGCTTTGATAATCGGGCTGTCACTGGTGAACGGGTTTCTTAATGTCCCGATGCCCCGTTCAGACAGCTTCCTGACAGATCTGGGCCAGGTATTCGGTCAATTACCGACAGCACATATCCCGACCTTGCTATTTGGCGTGGTGACGCTGGTTGCACTGCACCAGTTGAGAAAAAAATATCCAAGATTGCCCGGCGTGCTGCTCGTGGTCGTTATAGGTTCTGTCATCAGTGCCTTGTCGGGATTTGAGAATTCCCGCCTGGTGAAGCCGGAACAGGTGGTCAACAGTGAGGCGCGTGCAACGTTCAATGAGCTTGTTGCCAGCACGACAGCACTGGCCGGAGTTAAGCAGTCCCAGCAGGCAATCAGTGATGAGCTGGCTGATGACACCGTCGAGGGAAGGCGTTATTACGCTCTGCAGGCGGATCTGTTGCGCCTGCAGGGTGAAGAGAAAAGCCTGAAGCGCAACCTGTACGGATTGAAAATCGAGGCGCACAAGTATGCACTGGTGCAAGTGCCGCAGAGTGACGGGTCGGTCCTGTACGACACCTCGGACAATCGGGGCCTGTTTGCATCTGCCTGGCGCTGGGCAGGTGTCGAGAATCAACAGTTCAAGCTGTCGAGCGGCGGCTCCGTGGTCGGAAATATTCCGGCAGGGCTGCCGACTTTCGCTGTACCGATGATGGATTTCGGTGTTATCTCCGGATTGTTCACCACGGCGTTCATTATGGCGATGATCGGTTTTATGGAGGCGACTTCGATTTCACGCGCGCTGGCGGCAAAAACACGTGAAAAGCTGGACTCTAACCAGGAACTCATAGGCCAGGGCCTGGCGAACATTGTCGGCAGTTTCTTCCAGTCATACGTCGTTAGCGGTTCATTTTCGCGTTCCGCGGTGGCCGCAAAAGCCGGTGCGGAAACCGGCATGTTTGCCATCATCAGCGCACTGGGTGTGCTGCTGGTGATGCTGTTCCTGACCGAATACCTGTATCACCTGCCCAAGGCAATACTGGCTGCAATCGTGATGAGCGCCGTGTTCAGCCTGATTGACATCAAGTCCATGCTGCATGCCTGGTATGTGCGCCGCGCGGATGGCGTTGTCGGGCTGGTCACTTTTATCGCCACACTGGTGATGGCGCCAAAGCTTGCCGACGGTGTACTGGTTGGCGTTGCCCTGACGGTGCTCATCTACCTGCTGGGTAGCATGAAACCCCGTAGCGAGATTCTGGGGCGCATGTCAGATGGTTCCCTGGCCGGTGCAATCAGTCATGACCTTGCGCCGGTCAGCGAAGACTTTGTCGTGTTGCGCTTTGATTCGTCGCTGGTCTTTATTAATGCCGCCTACTTCGAGCAGGCCGTGTTGAAGGCGCTGAGCGAGTTTCCAGCGGCGTCAGCATTACTGGTGGTGGGTAATGGAATCAACCGTATCGATGCCACTGGTGAGGAAAAACTGCGGGCCCTGGCGCAGGATCTCAAGGCGGCAGGCGTGACGCTCATGTTCGCAGGTCTGAAAAAACCGGTGCGCGAGGCGATCGAGCGTTCAAGGCTGGACGAAGTGATCGGGGAACAAAACATTTTCCCGACCAGGCACGCTGCATTACAGGTGCTTGAGCGCCGGTACAATCAGGCAAAATCCCTCAATGTTGCATAAAAATATCCGGATCAGGACGTGTAACCCGGGATATCGAGAGAGCAATACCCGCATTTGATTATTTCTGTCCGGTTTATGGCCGGATTGCCGGGATCAACCAGTGTATATGGCAAGCAAGCCGGCTGGAGAGTATTGCAAAACCCGGGCTAGTTTCCGGGCGCCAGTTCTTCAAGACAGTCCTGTGCAATTTGCCGAACGGCCTCATCATTGTCAGCAAGCAACGGCCGGATCCATTCTGCGGCATCCTCGTGTCCTGTCAGTGAAAGGTAATGGCAGGCATCACCGCGCACGCTGGGCGCAGTATGTTTCAACAACGCGCGCAGCTCGTGAGCAATTCCACGCAGTTCAGGACTGCCCTGCAGTGACTCGATAATCGCGCTGATACCAATGCGGATATTGAGTTCGGTGTCTGCGTCTTTAAACAGCATCAACAGTGCGTCTAGCTGATGGCTGTCTGCGCGAATCAAATCCAGGCATTTGTCGATATTGCCGCCTGCTATCAGCTCGGACAGATACATCGACATGCCAGCGGTTGAGCCGGCCTTGCTGGCCCATTCGTGCAATTCCTCCTCAGAACGCAGCCCGCCCAGTTCAAAGGGACCGATGCGTACCCATGGTACCGAGCGTACACCGTATTCTGCTGCCACCTCGGGGTGTTGTTCGAGCTCAATCACTTTGAGGTTTGAAATTTGACCTTTCTGTTCCAGTGACTGCAGGGCCTTCAGCACGGTCGGGCAGTAGGGGCATTGTCGTCCCATCAATAGCAATGCATCGGGAGTATGTTGTTTGTCGGGCATGGTCGTCTCTGTTTTCAGATATTTACGTAACCCTGAGTAGACCAAGCCTGGTTCGCGCAGGTCAATGGTGTTTAAATTACTCTGCAGGTGTTCAGGGTCGCAGATTCACGCTGTGCCGGAAGTGTATTCTCCAGGTGGGTTCAGCCGTTAATTTTCGCTTGCAGGGCAATGCCTGCATAGCGAGACTGCGGTAGAATGGTTTTCGGCGGCCGGTAAGTGCGGCTGATTCTGATTGGTTGCGGGCGTGCCTGTCCATTGAAAATTGATACTGAAGTATTTTTCCGGCCTGAAGAGATCAGGCGTGAGGTCAGCAGCATTCGTGCTGATCTGTACCAGCTTTGCCGCAAGGCGCTGAAACGCAGTATCACGGAGAGTGCCTTCGTGCCGGTTCGCAGTATGCAGTTGCTGGCAGTGATTACGCGCGCTGAAATCGTGTTCGTCGATAACCTGAATTACGCGGTGCAAGACGGGAAGGGCGGACGCATGATCATGCTTGCCTGGGACCTGTCACACAGTGGTCAGCGTGATGCAATCGATGCGCCGGTTCCGCTTGAAATCGTCTATCTCCATAACAGCAGTGCTGATCTGCACGCTCGCTTGATGAGTGAATTTCTTCCTGCATTACAGAGACTTGATAAATACGAGAGTGTCGACCATGGCATTGCCGAGATCATACCGCTACGATGTCGATAATTTTTTGCAGGCCGGCCTGTGTCACTCCGGCAGGACTGGTCAGCGTGATCTGCCAGCTCCGGGCGGCCCTTTTTTATATAGATTAGAGTCTATAAGTACTGATTGTTTTATTTATTTGTATCGAAGTATTCAATTACCTAAGCTTGTTGCGGTGAAATCCG
>JAOULY010000198.1 GCA_029881775.1 Gammaproteobacteria bacterium | reverse complement strand
GATTGTACGTATTCATCCACGATTTTCTGGAAGTCACGTGCGATGTTGTCGCCCTTTAACGTGACAGTCTTTTCGCCGTCGACATAGACCGGTGCCACCGGTTTCTCGCCGGTTCCGGGCAGGCTGATGCCGATGTCCGCGTGTTTGCTCTCGCCGGGGCCATTGACCACGCAGCCCATCACGGCCACTTTCATCTCTTCAACGCCCGGGTAATCGTGGCGCCATGCCGGCATCTGCACGCGCAGGTATGACTGGATATCCTGCGCGAGCTGCTGGAAATAATCGCTGGTCGTGCGGCCGCAGCCGGGGCAGGCAATCACCGCCGGTGTGAAATGCCGCAGGCCCATGGACTGCAGCAGTTCCTGCGCCACCAGCACTTCACGGGTGCGGTCGCCGCCGGGTTCGGGTGTCAGTGAAATGCGGATGGTGTCGCCGATGCCTTCCTGCAACAGCACGGCGAGTGCCGCGGTCGATGCGACCACGCCACGGGTGCCCATGCCGGCCTCGGTCAGGCCCAGGTGCAGGGGATAATCGCAGCGTTTCGATAACATGCGGTAGGTGCTGATCAGGTCCTGCACGCCACTCATCTTCGCCGACAGGATGATGTGATTGCGCGGCAGGCCCAGTGCCTCGGCCTGGGCGGCGCTTTCCAGTGCCGAGGTCACCATGATCTCGTGCATGATGGCGACGGAGTCAAGCGGGTCGATGCGCCGTGCGTTTTCATCCATCAGCCGGGTGACCAGCGCCTGGTCGAGACTGCCCCAGTTGACGCCGATGCGCACCGGCTTGTCGTACTCGATCGCGATGTCGATCATGGCGGCGAACTGTTCATCTTTCTTTTTACCGCGGCCGACGTTGCCGGGGTTGATGCGGTACTTGGCAAGCAGTCGCGCGCAGTCAGGGTAGTTCTTCAGCAGCTTGTGGCCGTTGAAATGAAAGTCGCCGACCAGTGGAACATTCTCCCCGGCCAGCTCGAGTCGCCGCACGATGTCCGGGACGGCGCGCGCGGCATCTTCCGAATTCACGGTAATGCGCACCAGCTCCGAGCCGGCCTGCGCCAGTTCGCGCACCTGTGCCACGGTCGCCTTGACATCGGCCGTATCCGTATTGGTCATGGACTGGATAACCACGGGTGCGTCACCGCCAACTGTGACATGGCCGACCTTGACGGCGGTGGTATGGCGGGCGGGGTGCGAGTGTTCGGGCGTAGACATGGTTATCACCGGTTGAAAACAGGGCTTAATGATAATCGAAAATGTTTTTCAGTACCCGGCCAATTTGGCTGTTTCCAGCTCCCGGGTTCCATTTTCACCTGCAAACAGGTCGCGTAAATCAGGCAGGTATGCCGTGGTCGTCCGGCTGGAATAAACATTTATTGCAGGAGCGCACCGCGTGCGCGAATTGCCCGTGATCTTAAATATTCGCGCACGCGGTGCGCTCCTGCAGTGGCTGTTTCCATCTGACTGGTTAACTTCGGAACGCCTGTTTCATGTTTATGCCATCACGCGTCATTCCCGCGAAGGCGGGACAAAGCCGTCTGGAACGGACCTGGACGGCCGAAGGTTGGGATGCATGAACATATTCCGCAATCCAGTCCTTGATATTCCGCTACATTATCAGGTAACGAATGGTGCAATAAAATATTCTATATATAAAACATAAGCATAAAAAACCCTTGCATCAGGGCAGGTACTGGATATAATCACAGCATACTGTATGGATAACCAGTACTGAACTATGACAGATGACACCCTGACCGCCCGACAGGCCGAAATCCTCGAACTGATTCGTGACTACGTTGCAGAAGAGGGTTGCCCGCCCACGCGCGCCGAGATCGCCGACACCCTTGGGTTCCGCTCCCCCAATGCCGCGGAAGATCACCTCCGCGCACTGGAGCGCAAGGGCTGGATCGAGCTGGTCTCCGGCACATCGCGTGGTATACGTCTCCTTGATGAGGATATCGGCCTGCCGGTGGTTGGGCGTGTCGCCGCCGGTGAGCCCGTGCTTGCCGAGGAGCATATCGAGGACTACTGCGAGGTGGCACCCAATACCTTTCACCCGCGGGCGCATTACCTGTTGCGCGTCAGCGGTGACAGTATGATCGATATCGGCATCCATGACGGCGACCTGCTGGCCGTGCACCGCACGCGCAAGGCCGAGAACGGCCAGATCGTGGTGGCGCGGATCGACGACGAAGTAACTGTAAAACGTTTCCGGCAGCGTGGCTCGATCGTGCGCCTGTTACCGGAAAATCCTGATTACGAACCCATCCGTGTCGACCTGCGCGAGCAGGACCTGGTCATCGAGGGCCTGGGTGTCGGCATCCTGCGCAAGGAGATTGAGTAATGAATACAGTCAAACAACTACATCACCTCAACGCCGCGGACAGGAAGTCGGCCTGCGGCGCATCGCTGGTCACCACGAGCGGGTGTTCGGTGCTCGATGACATGTTGCCCGGCGGCGGCTGGCCGAAGGGCGGGGTGGTCGAACTGGTCGTGCCCGATGACCATGCCGAGGCCATCGACCTGGTGATGCCGGCGTTACGGCGGCTGAGCATGCAGGGGCGCTGGATTGTGCTGGTGACGCCACCTTTGCCGTCACGCGCAAGTGTGTTTACCGACCGGGAGATCAACGCCAACCAGGTGCTGCAGGTAAATTCGCACCCGGGTCGCAGCGGCCTGTGGACAGTGGAATCCATGCTGCGTAGTGGCGACTGTGCCGCCGTGCTCGCCTGGCCGGGTTGCGATACCGAGCTGATGGACAAGCGCCTGCAGAAGGCGGCCACGCATGGCAAGTCGCTGTGTGTGCTGTTCCGCTACGAGAGCGAGGCCACGCACCCGTCCGGCGTGGATGTGCGTCTGAAAGTGGAAGTCAGCGAAGGTGCGCGCGCCGTGTACCGCGTGAACAGCCGCGGTGATGCATTGTCCGGCGCAGCGTTATAAGAAGATATAAACACAGCCGAATCGTTCGCGAGAATCAGAAACAACAATTGTAGGAGCGCACCGCGTGCGCGAAGCATTCCAGTCTGTAACGGGCTGAAAGTGAAGGGATTTAAGCAGGAGTGGCGCGACTGTCCTGTGTACGATGCGCATCTATGCGCAGTAATGACCGGAACGTGCAATACCCCGTGTGACTACTTGTTCTTTAACGGGGTACCTTCAAAATCAATGCCTGCCCAGCCATGGCGCATGAAATTGCGTATGTTGGCATGACCGGGCCCATCCGGATCGCCGAGCACGTCTTCACGGTAATAGCGTCCGAAACAGGTAAGCGTTTCCGCCTCTGTCAGGCCATTCAATTGTCCGAACGCAAAGATCTTGCATGAGCCGTTATTCTCACCAGCGGCATTGTCCTGTTCGCCGTTTAGAAATGCCGTTGGCGTA
Organism: Gammaproteobacteria bacterium; assembly: GCA_029881775.1. Lineage (GTDB taxonomy): Bacteria > Pseudomonadota > Gammaproteobacteria > UBA9214 > UBA9214 > UBA9214. The sequence goes on along the minus strand of JAOULY010000198.1, from coordinate 1,374 downwards.
AAATCGTAAAGGCTGTCGATGAGCGCCATGGTGTCGTTAAAACCGATGGCGTGCGGGTTTTTCCGCAGGTGTGAGAGGAAAGTATCGAGCGTCATCATGGGTGGATTATATCAATCGACCAGTCCACGTAAGCGTGCGGCCAGCAAGGGCGACAGCGCGGCTGACAGCAGTGCCAGCGAAAACAGGTTGCCGGTCGTGACGTCAAATACACGCCAGATCTCAATCCACGGAATGCCCGCAACGAAGTGGCCGAACAGGTATTCAAACAGCAATGTCAGCGCGACCCAATGAATACCGATTGCAAGCCAGGTCGGGGCGCGCGCTCGCCCGAACCAGGGCACGAGCAGCCAGCTTGCAAGCAGAATTATCAGCGACAGCAGGACGCCGCTGAGCGGCAGGGCGATGGCGGCGCCAAGCACGGGTTCCAGCAATTGCTGCCGGGCGACGCCGTTTGCAATTGCGCCGAGCATGATAAGTAACCAGGCGAGGCTTGCCTTGATGACGGGCATGCGGTTAATTGCTCACAACGGGACTGGCGGCAGGTTGAGCATGACGGGTATACAACCTCGTTATTTATTCGTCTTTGATAAAGTTGCAGCAATAATCGGTAATTTTCGTAATCTTCAGCTGGAATCTGGACTGTGCCGGTACCTCAAACTGCTCGCCACCCTTGATGTGTTGCCAGTCAGCGCCGGGCAAAAGAACATCCAGTTCGCCTGAAATAATTTCCATGAGTTCTTTTTCATCAGTATTAAACTCATATTCACCGGGTAGCATGATACCCAGCGTCTTGCGGGAACCGTCCTGGAAGTAGATTGAACGACTTGTAACCTTACCGTCGAAATAAATATTCGCTTCTCGAACTACGGATACATTGTCATATTGGGACATACAGGTAATCTCCTTGCTGAATGGGTGTGCAATAACAGAAGTAATAACAGAGGTATGATTCCTGGTGTTTTATCCGGGTTACCGTATTTTCTCTCCTGTATATGCTGGTTGCCTGACTGGTTTTAATAGTATTAATCAGGCTCGTCACCTGGAGCCGGTTACCAACCAGATCACAGTGGCTTTTGGGTCACGTCGGAGCTGTTAAATTACATAACCACATGGCTCGTTAGTTAACAAGCGTAGCCGGTATGGCGGTTATGTCTATAAGGCCAGGGTACTAACAATGAAGGGAGGCGTCAGAGTCCGGCAGGTCTATTCCGCCTCGCCGCGCCGGACGGCGTCGGTGTAGTCACGGTAGAGCACGATCATCTTATTCCACAGCGGACCGGGTTTGCCGTCGCCGATTGCCGTGTTATCAAGCTGTATGACCGGTGAGATCTCACGGGTGGAACTGGTCAGCCAGATTTCATCGGCCTGTAAAAG
>JAOULY010000240.1 GCA_029881775.1 Gammaproteobacteria bacterium | reverse complement strand
CCGCACCGGCGATCAACATCAGGCTGTGAAAAACAAATGCAATCGACATCATTCGCCAGACCAGGGTATCCAGTGCCCGGTCTTCCGGTAACGCGTGCAGGAATTGCATTGCGCCTGCACGGCGCATCAGCATGAAACCTGCCAGGCCGGCCGCAGCCAGACATATACCGAGAAAGACCTTGCCCACGCCCACGTGCACCCACAGCCACACAGTCTCATAGGTTGCCGGCAACTGTCCTGCCTCGGCAGGTACCACCGCGATCCAGCCGCCCAGCAGGAGTAATACCGGCAATACGATCAGCGCACCTGGACGTGCCAGCGGAATACGCCACAACACCAGGAAATACAGCAGGCCAAGACTGAACAGGTTGCTGAGTAGAATCTCGTACATGGTCAGGAACGGGCCATACCCGGCCCGCGTCCAGCGCAAGGCAATGGCCACGGCGAACAGGACGACTGCTGCCAGTGTTGCCACCAGCACAGTCCGGTCAGCAACGCGTCGCAAAATCACGCCACGCCATGCTGCCACGGCACCGGTCAGGTATGCCGCGATCCCACCGAGTATCCAGGCCATCTCAGAAGCGGGCGACAGGGACAGCATGCTGCCGGTCCTCCACACGCAAGCCTTGCGGTTCATTGATGCCGGACAGCGGGCTATCCAGCCGGGCGCGGAAATACCATGCCAGCGCCAGCACGCCGAGCACTGCGACGCCAAACAACCAGGGCAGGAGCGGCTCAAAACGTATTGCGTAACCCATCCACATGCGCACATCCACAAACTGCAGGACTCCGTCACCCAGTTGAACCCGGTCACCCGGATTCATGATCAGCGTTCGTCCATCGACCGTGACACGCAAAGCACCGGCAGCCCGGTCACTGTCAAGCACCCACTGCTGCGAGTAGTCCGGCGGATTTTCAATCATCAGCTCGAGCCCCAACTGCTGCCCGTTTGGACTGGTCCAGTTGTTCAGTTGTTGCCAGTCATTGACGGGATAGGATGGGAAGTTAACCGCTCCGGCCTGTACTTCACCGGCAGCACCACGCCATAGCAGGATTGCTGAAAAGCCCTTGTTGGATGTTGTGTATAAACGGTAGCCGGCCATCTTCAGTGGTGTGTTGTCACCTACCAGTACAAGCTCACCATTACCTGCTGCACCGCCCAGCACTAAACTGCTCTCGGTTGTACTGCGCTTCAGTCCCGGGTTATACCTGACACGCAGCGAGCCCTGCTCGAATGCCATGCGCGCAAGTCGCTCGCGCGAATGCCAAGGACCTTGCTGCAACACAGTAACCGCGTCTGCGGAAAAGGCCTGGCCCTCCGTCAGTTCCAGCCGGCCCTGCAACGAACCCAGCTGACTGGCCGCTGCCAGCAGCACCACGGCAAGCAGGCAGACATGGAACAGCATCAAGGCGGGCTGCGCGCGGAATACCGGATTAACCCGCATGGCAGCCATAAGATTGAGTGCCAGTAACAACTGCGGCGTCACCATCCATGCAATTGACGAGGTCTGGTCAAAGTAACGCACGAGAACACCTACGGCCAGTGCCAGCATGCCGGCCAGTGTCAGACGCAGGGATGAGAGGGCGAGTACCATTCTCATGGCGGATTACTACACACGTCGCGCATCCAGTCCCGGCCGGTCTGCGTGTTATTGCCGGGCAGGTTGGCGCCGGCCGAGCCACAGTTGGTTTCTTCCCAGTTGCCGCTGGTTGCAAAGCTCCGCACCTTCAGCTTGCTGTTGAAGTAGTAGGGTTCCTGGTTATGAACATCTGCGCTGCCGCCTATGACAACCTCGGTGCCCGCGGGCAAGCCGGCCTCCGCACCTACATCATTAAGATTAACCAGTAAGGCCTTGTTTTTCCAGCCATGTGGCACGGCCACATGACACCAGGTACAGTGCATTTGACCGATCTTGTCTGTATGGAAGGCATGCAGGTTATTGCTCTTGCTGCCACCGAACCCGCTGTCGTTATTGTCGCCATTCCGATCGGCATAGGTACGAAAATCATGGCATTTAAAACACAAGCCATTATTCGGATCGGTGGCCGGCACATCACGGGTCTGCCCACCGGTCTGGTCATCCCAGTTGCCCTTGAGAATGAAATCATGGGTAGAACCGTGCGGTCCCCATGGGTTGTTGCCGCCGGGTACAACGGTGGTGGGCGCGGTGTCACTGCCGTGGCAATCACTGCAATACATGGTCTGGTTGCCGACATCGCTGTTCCAGGGAGTTAACCAGGCACTGGCACTTGCCTGCCTGACTGCCGGGGTGCGGCCGGTGTCGTCGATGACCGGATGCCAGGAACGATGATTATTGTTCGTGAAACCACTACCTGCACCGGAGTCCGATGTGGTGACCTCACCCTTGTGAAACAGCGGCGCATGGAATTCAACTGCCTGGTTGGTGAACTGCGTCAGGCCATTGGTCCCGGGTGCAGTACCGCCGCCGGCACTACCAAGAGCCGGACGACTGCCGGTTGGATATACATTATTGTCCGTGTAGCCGTAATCGGAATGGCATTTCAGGCAGACCTGGTATTCGCGCGTGACCCAGGTACTGTTCACGCTCGTACCGGCACCGGTGCCACCATCACCCTGCTTGACCAGGTAACTGGTCGGCAAGGTCGGGAACACTGCACTGCCATACAGCGGTTCAACGCCAAAGGTTCCGCGCAGTGCGCCCGATGCGATATTCGAGTGAGCCGTAGCATGATCGTGCGTCGACGACAGGTCTGAACCTGTACCGTTGAACAACGTGTTCTTCATGACACGATGCGGGTTATGGCAATCGGTGCATTCCGCGTGACGGTTACCGGTATCCGTCTTGCCAAGTAACAACTGGCTCTCGCTGAAATCCGCATCGGTAATATCGTGCACTTCGACCCCGGCCGGCTGATCAATCGACGTCAATGGCATATGCCTCGGCAGGCTGAAATCGGTCTCGATATCCTTCACGTCGCCGGCTGCGTTATTGATATCGGGCACCGGGGAATGACACTGGAAACAGGTTTCCTCGATCGCCGACTGGCCACCACTCTTGGGTGACGACATATTGTCTGTACCTTCGCGCAACAGTCTGCGGCTGCCGTGCACCGTGTGGGTATCGTGACAGTTCAGGCAAGCCGCCTGCCACACCGGCATGGCGACAGGAAACTCGCGCAAGGCGGCCGCACTGGTCGTATAGGTTTCTTCCGCGGTCGTGGGCAGTGCATGCGCCGAGGTTTCCCAGGCCTCCTTGTCGTGGCAACCGAGGCATACAATGTCCGTTGCGGCATTGAATGCGCCCCCCGTCGGGGCGGCTTGCTGGAAACGGTTCAGGCGCAGGAATTTGATCAGCTCGGCCGGGTCGCTATCGCGAATGTGCGGATCATGGCAGGTCGCACACTGAACCTGCGGCGTACCGCCGGTGCCGGTATCCTCCAGCGGCACCGCCGGCTTGAACCCCGGCGCCCGCACCCCGATGTGTGGTGCCGACACCGGATCAACCAGTTCGGTATCCAGTGTCGCCAGCTGCTGATCATAATTCAGCGATATCGGATGATCATTGCCGAGATCGATGCCGAGATCACGGGTAAAGCCGGTCGCCGTACCGGCGCCGGCCGGCATGCTGCCATCGGTGGCCACACCGGTCATCGGGATGTTCACATTTTGCTGTCCACCCAGCACGTTGACTGTTCCGATGGCGATGGTGCCGTCATGGCATGAAAGGCACAGTTTTGAGCTACCGCCCGGCTGGTCAAGCTGTCCCATGATGTCGTCGGCATCCAGCGACGAAGAGGTATAAACCGTGTAGGTCTGGCTGGACAGTTGCCGGTTCCATAAGGGTGAACCCGGGAAAGTACTGGCACCGTGCGGCGTATGACAGAAGACGCATATTTCATCTTCCGCACCCGCCCTGACGGTACCCGGACCGCTGGCAGACAGATTATGCTTTGTTGCCGCAACATCAGAAACCCGTGCGGCAAACACCGGCATATGCGCCTGCAACAGCAACAGTACCGATATCAGTATGAACCTGCAGACCGTCGGCAAGTCTCAGCCTCCCAGGTACTGGAA
>JAOULY010000197.1 GCA_029881775.1 Gammaproteobacteria bacterium | reverse complement strand
CGCATAATTTGCCGTTCATAAATTATTTGCCTGCAGATGCGGATGCCTTGTTCGTATCATGCCCGTGTACTAACCGATACAGTGCAGGTAACACAACTAATGTAAGTAGTGTTGAAGAGATTATGCCTCCAATAACTACTGTCGCAAGCGGACGCTGGACTTCAGAGCCAATACCGGTATTAAGTGCCATGGGTACGAAACCCAATGCTGCCACCAGCGCGGTCATCAAGACCGGGCGCAAGCGGGTCATAGCACCCTCCACGATGGCTTCATCAAGCGCCTTACCGTGGAAGCGCAGATCCCGAATAAACGCCACCATAACGAGTCCGTTGAGCACCGCTATACCCGAAAGCGCTATAAAGCCCACCGCCGCTGAAATAGAAAAAGGAATATCTCGGATCAGGAGAGAAATGATGCCGCCCGTAAGCGCCAGGGGCACACCTGTAAAGATGACACCGGCATCCCGGAACGTTCCAAGAGCCATAACAAGCAATCCGACAATCAGCAACAGCGTCACAGGTACCACAATAGATAAGCGGTTAATGGCCGACTGCAGCTTTTCAAACGTTCCTCCGTATTCAACCCAATACCCGGGCGGTACGTCGACTCCTTCTTCTACCGCCTGACGGACATCCCTGACAAAAGAACCGAGATCACGGCCACGCACATTGGCGGTCACCACAACACGGCGCTTACCGTTTTCCCGAAAGATCTGGTTATAGCCCGTAACCACGTCGAGATCGGCTAACTCGCCCAGCGGTATATAGTCTCCCTGCGCCAATGGCACAGGCAGGCTCGCATAGGCATCGGGATCTGTGCGCAACGAGTCGGGCAGACGGATGACGATGTCGGACCGGCGATCACCCTCATAGAGCTGCCCTGCAACGGTCCCGCCAAGTGAGGTCGCAACCAGGTCCTGGAGCTGCACGATGGTGACGCCGGAGCGGGCCAGCGCCTCACGTCTGGGTTGAATTGTCATGACGGGTAACCCCGTCGCCTGCTCAACCGCGACATCGGCAGCGCCCGGCACCCGGCTAACCACCTTTTCGATTTCGTCTCCCAGGCCAACCAGCTGATCAAAATCGTCACCAAACACCTTCACCGCCAGCTCGGCGCGAACACCGGCAATCAACTCATTGAAGCGCATCTGGATAGGCTGCAGGAATTCATAACGGTTACCGGGAATCGGTGTGACCAGCGCCTCAAGCTCTTCCACTACCTGTGTTTTGGGCTTGCCAGGGTCCGGCCACTCGTCGCGTTCTTTTAGCATGATAAAGTTATCGGACACGCTGGGCGGCATGGGATCGGTGGCCACTTCTGCAGACCCGATTTTGGCAAACACCCGTTCAACTTCAGGCAGTTTCCTGATCTCCGCTTCCAGCTGTTCCTGCATTCGAATCGCCTGCTCCAGCGAAGTGCCGGGAATACGCAAGGCATGCATGGCAATGTCGCCTTCGTCGAGGTTCGGCACAAACTCCGAACCCAGTTGCGTGGCAAGCAACCCGCAAACGGCCACCAGCAGCGTTGCCAACACAATCACAGACCAACGAAACCTGAGCGCCACGATCAACAGCGGCCGATACAAATTGCGGGCTGAACGGATCGCCAGGTTCTCCTTTTCGTGCACAGGTTTCCTGAAGAGCAGTGCGACGCCGGCAGGCACAAAGGTCACTGACAGTATCATGGCACTGATCAGGGCAATCACCACGGTAATCGCCATCGGGTGAAACATCTTGCCCTCCACTCCGCTCAAGGCAAAGATCGGAAGATAAACTGCGGTAATAATAAAGACACCAAACAGCGCCGGGCGTATCACCTCCCGGGTCGCATCGAATACCACAGCCAGTCGCTCGTTCAGCGCCAGCGTGCCACGTTTTCCGGATTCACCCAGTCGCCGCAGACAGTTTTCCACGATGATCACCGCACCATCTACAATCAGACCGAAATCCAGCGCGCCGAGACTCATCAGGTTGGCACTGACGCCACTTTTCACCATCCCGGTAATAGTCATCAACATTGCGATGGGAATGACAGCCGCCGTCAGCAAGGCAGCGCGCATGTTGCCCAGGAATAGAAACAACACCACGATGACCAGCAGGGCGCCTTCAATCAGGTTTTTCTGCACCGTGGCCAGCGTTTTATCGACCAGTCCCGTGCGATCATAGACCGCCGTTGCCGTAATGCCCGGGGGTAAACTGGCCTGTATGTCTTCCAGTCTGGCGGCCACGGCACTGGCGACGGTACGGCTGTTCTCGCCGATCAGCATAAACACGGTGCTCATGACGACCTCATGCCCGTCCTGGGTCGCCGCACCCGAGCGTAGCTCCCGACCCAGCTCCACGGTCGCGACGTCCCGAACACGAACCGGCACCCCTGCCTGCTGATTGATCACGATATTGCCTAAATCGTCCATCGTGCGCGCCTGACCGGGTACCCGCATGAGTAACTGTGCACCGCTGTGCTCAATGAAACCCGCCCCGCGGTTATCATTGTTTTGTTGCAGCGCATTCAAAACATCGGTGTAGGTAAGCCCAAAGGCGAGCAACTTTGCCGGCTCGGGCGCGACCAGTATTTCCTTTTTAAAGCCACCGATCGGATTGACTTCCACGACGCCAGGTACGCGCAACAACTGCGGACGAATGATCCAGTCATGGACGGAACGCAGATCGGTGGGCGTCACCGGGCTGCCATCCGGGTTGCGCGCACCCGGTTCGGCATCCACCGTGAACATGAAAATCTCACCCAGGCCGGTGGCTATTGGACCCAGGGTCGGCTCAAGATTGGCAGGCAGGCCACCTTTGGCGGCATTGAGGCGTTCCCCCACTTGCTGGCGGGCAAAGTAAATATCTGTACCTTCCTCAAAGATGATGGTGACTTGTGACAGGCCATAGCGTGAAATCGATCGGGTGTACGCGAGTTGCGGCATTCCCGCCATGGCGGTCTCTAGCGGAAAACTGACGCGCTGCTCGACTTCCAGTGGTGTGTAGCCCGGCGCCGCCGTGTTGACGGTCACCTGGATATTGGTGATGTCGGGCACGGCATCAATCGGTAACTGGGTAAAGTTCCACACACCCAACCCCGCCAGCAGCAGCGTGAGCGCCATCACCAGCCCGCGTCGCAGCAGTGAGTAATTGACTATAGTTTCCAGCATGATGTGACCTCAGTGATCGTGCGACGCACCGGACTTTTCGATGTCGGCCTTGACGAGATAGCTGTTTTCGCTAACGTAACGCGTTCCCGGGTCCAGCCCGCCGAGCACCTCTATCCATTCCCCGTCCTGTCTGCCGAGTTCCAGCATGCGCACTTCGTACTCGTCACCGATCTGTGCGTACACCACGGTGAAATCGCGAAACGCCTGCAGGCCCGTGCGCTTCACCGCCAACGGCACCCGGTGTGTGCCCACGGTCACTTCGGCAGTAACGTAGGTGCCCGGTAAAAACCGGCCGCCCGCGTTATCCAGCACGGCACGCGCCGTCACCGATTGATTGGCTTCCGCCTGGACATTCACGCGTGCAACAGTACTTTCGACTGGCTGACCGCCGGTCGCAGCAGTTATTGTGACAGGAGCGCCTGCAATGACCCGTGCGCGATCAGCAGGGAATACAGCGAGATCCACCCACACGGACGAAGTATCTGTGATAGTGAACAACTGACGCCCACTGGTCTGTTCACCGGGGTTGGCATCGCGCTGTGAGATCACACCGCCGATCGGTGCCTTGATGGTGTACGACTTGAGACTTTCATTGCTCTCGACCTTTGCCAGCGACTGCCCTTCGCGAACCGTGTCGCCAAGCGAGGGAGTCACCGATTGAATGACACCATCAAAACGGGCGCTGACCTCGCGAACGCGCTCGGTGTTGGTCGTGATGCGGCCGTACAGTGTGACCGTTTCCTGCAACACAACGGGGCCTGCGACCAGCGTTTCCAGTCCAAATGCCTCGGCCACCTCGGCACTGATCTTCGTCCGCCCCTCGAAGTTATCGTACTGCCATTGGTGAGTCTTGCCGTTGTAGACGGCCTCGATGGACACCACGAACGAGTGCGGTTCGTAAATGACTGTATCACCGCGGAGGAAATCGTCCTGCGGCTTGAAGCCAATGGTATCGACGCGATCGCCCAGGCGAATCAGTTTTACCGTCAGGTCGACGTCACCGGGTTTGACGGGCTGGCCTTGCTCGCTCACCCAGACACGAAACTCCGGTGGCACACCGGTCTCGAATATGGCCAGCTCAAGCGTGAAATTACCATCCTTTAACAAACGACCTCGATGAGGGCCCTTTTCGGGTTCCGGCCCGGCTTCCATGCCGTGCGCATGCTTCGCCGTCGAGTCCAACCCGGGGCCTTCACCGCCACAGGCGGTGAGCAGGACACCCAGGAATAATACCAAGATAAATTGCATTCGCATGTTCATAAATAACCTCATGGCGATATTGTCGGTTGCGCGATGCGCACACCTGTTAAGCGTTCGATCTCGATGGTATTGTTGTGCGCGTCGACGCTTGCCTCGACCAAAGCGCGGTGTGCCTCGAGCAGGTCCTTCTGTGCCGTGCGCCATTCGATATAGCTATAGCGCCCGAGATCATAAGCATTGCGTGTGTCTGCCAATGCCTGCTCCAGCTGCGGGATGATATGATCACGGAATGTTTTAGCCCGGTGCAGGCTGTGTTGCAGTTCCTGATAGATAACGAACAGTGATGTTTCGATACGAATACGTGCAGCGACGGCATCCGCTTCCGTTTGCGCCATCTTTGCCCGGGCCTCTGCAATGCCACCCTGATTCCGGTTGCGC
>JAOULY010000008.1 GCA_029881775.1 Gammaproteobacteria bacterium | reverse complement strand
GCCACAGCAACAGCGCGGCCGCGTAGCGTATGGCCGACCGGCGTGCGCTAACCGGCGCCATTGATCGTACCCCGTACCTGGCTGTTGAGTTCAAGCCTGTTGGTTTCGAAATCGGCTTTAAAACCAACGGCTTCAACGCGGATTGTGTCAGTGATTATCAATGCCTTGTGGTCTGTCATGGCCTGCTTGTCGCGGGGTTTGACCAGTACGTCACTGGCGGTGATCTGCATGACACCGTGAGCACCACTGGCATCCCGGTGCAGCTGGACCGCCCCCGGCAGCCAGACGCGGTCGCCGCTGTCGGCGGCCTCACCCCGGCTGGCGGTAATGGTCCAGGTGCTGCCGTCCGGCCGCCGGATGTGTACCAGCGGGTTATGCATGACGAGCATGTTTCTGCCGTCGTGGTGGGTCATGGAGGCGGCCGTCATTTCATAGACCGGCTGTCCTGCCTCGTCCATCACTGACAGTGTCATGTCTTCCATGAAGGCGTCGTGCCCGTCACCGCGGGTTGCCTGCTGGCCGGGGATGTACTCCGGGCGGTTGAGCAAGATGACGCCGCCGGCAAGCAGCAACAGCAGCAGGATGGTAAGCGCCTGTCGTGTACTCACAGGTAGCTGTCCAGTTCCACTTTCAGCACGCCCCTGGCTTCCATAAGCATTTCGCATACATCGCGTGCTGCGCCGCGTCCGCCGCCGCTGGGTGTCTGCCAGTGACTGTGTTTCAGGACCAGCGGGTGTGCGTCCTGCACCGCGATGGCCAGTCCGACCCTGCGCATCACCGGCAGGTCGACGACATCGTCACCGACATAGGCGGTTTCATCCGCGGCGACGCCGAGTTCGGCAATCAGTTCCTCGAATGCCGGCAGCTTGTCCAGCTTGCCCTGGTAGATATGCGTGACACCGAGATTTTCCATGCGGTGTTCAACGACTTTCGATGTTCTGCCGGTAATGATGCCGACTGTGACGCCATGCTTTTGCAGCATCTTGATGCCATGCCCGTCACGCGAGTTGAAGGCCTTGTACTCCTGGCCGTCATCGCCGAGAAACAGGCTGCCATCCGTGAGAACCCCGTCGACATCGAAAATAAGCAGGCGGATACGTGCGGCTTTGTTGAGAATATCTTTCATACTGTGTCCGTAATTGTTATACCACGCCAGCGCGCAGCAGGTCGTGCATGTTGAGTGCCCCGACCAGTTCATTGTCTTCGTTGATGACGGGCAGGGCATTTATTTTCATGTCGTCCATGATCTGCAGAGCCTCGGCAGCCAGTATGCCGGGTTGAATGGTTTTGCAGTCGGGCGTCATGACGTCGTTGATCACCGCGGTATGCACATCCAGCCGGTTGTCGATGGCGCGGCGCAGGTCGCCATCCGTAAACACGCCGAGCAGTTTGTTGTGCTCATCGACGACCGCCGTCATACCCAGGCCCTTGCGCGTCATCTCGACCAGTGCATCGCTGAGCGGGGTGTTGGTCATGACGCGTGGCGTGCGTTCGCCGGTATGCATCAGTTCATCGATCAGCAGCAGCAGGCGACGACCGAGTGTACCGCCCGGGTGGGAGCGGGCGAAGTCCTCTTCCGTGAAGCCGCGCGACTCGAGCAGGGCAACGGCCAGCGCATCACCCATGGCGAGCGCCGCAGTGGTGCTGGCGGTTGGAGCCAGGCCCAGCGGGCAGGCTTCCTTTGCCACGCTGACGTTGATGTGGGCGGTCGCAGCCTTTGCCAGGGTGGACGCCGGGTTGCCGGTCAGCGCGATCAGCGGGACGTGCAGTCGCTTGATGATTGGCAGGATGGTGACGATTTCGCCGGTCTCGCCGGAGTTCGACAGTGCCAGCACCACGTCCGTCGTGGTAATCATGCCGAGATCGCCGTGACTGGCCTCGCCGGGATGAACGAAAAACGCCGGCGTGCCGGTGCTGGCCAGGGTTGCCGCAATCTTGCCGGCGATGTGGCCGGATTTGCCCATGCCCGTGACGACCACGCGTCCCTTGCAGGCCAGCATCAGGTGGCAGGCCTCGACGAAGGCAGGCGTTTTGATCTCTGTCTTCAGGTTGCGGACGGCTTCAGCCTCGGTCTCAATGACCGCGAGGGCGAGTTCCTGCAATTTGATATCGTTCATGAAGGGATCCGGACCAGGTATTTTTTATAAGGTTCGTGGACAGGTTAGCGTGGCATGACTTCACTGAAGTATAACAGGGTCTGGTAGGCGGCAAATCCCGCTACCAGCAGGCCGCCCTCGACACGATTGATGCGTCCCGGGCCGCGGAAACCATACGCCATGATAAACATGGCCAGCGTCAGCCCGATCAGGACCGGGTAATCCCGGATCAGCACCATCCGGTCGACCGGGCCGGGGTCCAGCAGGCCGGGCAGGCACAGCACGGCGAGCAGGTTATACATGTTCGAGCCGATAATGTTGCCGATGGCGATGTCGTGCTCGTTCTTCAGGGCGCTCATGACGGACGCGGCCAGTTCCGGCAGGCTGGTGCCGAGCGCCACGATGGTCAGGCCGATGACGAGATCGCTTACCCCCAGCGTATGGGCCACTGATACCGCGCCCCAGACCAGCAGGCGCGAGCTTGCCAGCAACAGCACGCTGCCCAGCAGTAACAGCAGTAATGCCTTGCCCATAGACAGCTGGGTGGGGATTTCATCGGCAAAATCCTCGCCCATGGGGTCGCCCGCCGAGCGGGTAGTCATGCCGACCCAGGTGATCCATGCAAGGACCGCGACCATGCCGGCAAGCAGCAGCATGCCGTCCTTCAGTCCCAGGGTGCCGTCGAAAATCAGCAGCAGGACAAAGCCCATAACCAGCAGCAGTACCGGCAATTCGCGTTTCACGATACTCGAGTGTACGTTCAGTGGCATAATCAGCGCCGTAATGCCGAGTATCAGGGCGGTATTGATAATGTTCGAGCCAATGACATTACCGACGGCCAGCCCGGCATTGCCCTGCCACGCGGCCATGCCAGAGACGATGATTTCCGGCGCGGAAGTGCCGAGGCTGACGATGGTCAGGCCGATGATGAGCGGAGAGATGTTCAGGTTCCAGGCGACGGCGCTGGCGCCGACGACGAAACGGTCCGCACTCCAGGTGAGCAGCACGAAACCGGCGGCAATGGCGAGAATTTCAGTTATCATGCCGGGTCGGCGCGCTGCATCGCGGGTGGCACAGCGGTTGCCGCGTTGACATGGCCAGGCAGTAATGAACAACAAGATTTCATATGGACATAATCATACACGTCGCTTCGTTCAGACCAAACGGCGTTTGTATATTTGAACCTACGGCCAGCAACGGTTGTCGTACCGGGTCGGGTAAACAGGAATAAGCCGCTACAACTAATGACAGAGCCTGTCGTACAAATACGTGACCTGCGTTTCGCGCGCGGCAACCGGCTGATCTTTGACGGCGTCAACCTGGATATCCATGCCGGTTGCGTAACCGCCATCATGGGGCCAAGCGGCACCGGCAAGACCACCTTGCTGAAACTGATCGGCGGACAGTTGCGTCCGTTGTCGGGTTCCATCCGTGTAAATGGGGAAGAGGTGCCGTCGCTCGGTCGCCACGACCTGTACCGGATGCGTAAACAACTCGGCATGCTGTTCCAGAGTGGCGCATTGCTTACGGATATCAACGTCTTCGAAAACGTGGCGTACCCGATTCGTGAGCATACCCGGCTACCGGAAGCACTGGTACGTGACCTGGTGTTGATGAAGCTGGAGGCCGTCGGCCTGCGTGGTGCGGCCGGACTGATGCCGAGCGAATTGTCGGGTGGTATGGCGCGACGTGTGGCGCTGGCGCGCGCTATTGCGCTGGACCCGATGATGGTGCTGTACGACGAACCCTTTACCGGCCAGGACCCGATTTCCATGGGCGTGCTGGTCAAGCTTATTCGCGAGCTGAACGATGCGCTGTACATGACCAGCGTGGTGGTGTCGCATGATGTCGCCGAGACCAGCGCGATTGCCGACTATGCGTACCTGCTGTCGAACGGCAAGGTGGTTGATCATGGCGAACCGGCGGCGCTGCGGGAATCGGAATCACGCTGGTCGCAGCAGTTTCTCAAGGCATTACCGGACGGTCCGGTGGCCTTTCACTATCCGGCCGCGCCGTTTTATGACGACCTGATGCAGGGTGGATGACACTGATGCTTGATGCCATTCAGCAGCTGGGCCGGGCGACACTGGATTTCTTCGAAAGACTGGGGCGCGGTCACCTGTTCCTGATGCAGGTGCTGGTGAGTGTGCCGGCAACCCTGCTGAGACCGCGACTGGTGTTGCGACAAATGCACTCGGTCGGTGTGCTGACCCTGCTGATAATCGTGGTGTCGGGGCTGTTCGTCGGCATGGTCATGGGCCTGCAGGGTTATAATACGCTGGTTGATTTCGGTGCCGAGGATTCGCTGGGTGTACTGGTGGCGTTGTCTCTGGTCCGCGAACTGGGGCCGGTCGTGACAGCATTGCTGTTTGCCGGTCGCGCCGGTTCCGCGCTGTCGGCGGAGATCGGCCTGATGAAGGCGACCGAGCAGCTGTCGGGGATGGAAATGATGGCGGTTGACCCGGTGCGGCGCGTGATCGCGCCGCGTTTCCTGTCTGCGTTCCTGTCCATGCCGCTGCTGGCGGCGATCTTCAGCGCCATCGGCGTGTACGGCGGCTGGTTTATCGGCGTTAGTCTGCTGGGTGTGGATGACGGCGCCTTCTGGTCGCAGATGCAGGACAAGGTCGATCTCCACGGTGATGTATACAATGGCGTAATAAAAAGCGTCGTGTTTGGTTTCGTGGTTGGCTGGATTGCCCTGTTCGAGGGGTACGATGCGGTGCCGACGGCGGAGGGTGTCAGCCGCGCGACGACGCAGACGGTGGTGCATTCCGCGCTGGCGGTACTTGGCCTGGATTTTGTTTTGACGGCGTTGATGTTCGGAGACTAGACAGTGAATAGCAGAACTCTCGAGATCGGTGTGGGATTGTTCGTGGCGGCCGGGCTGGCGGCCCTGTTCATGCTGGCCATGCAGGTCAGCAACCTGGCGTCGCTCGGCGGAGACGCCGACAGTTACACGGTGACGGCCGGGTTCGAGAATATCGGCGGGCTGAAAGTGCGTTCACCGGTGACGGTTTCGGGCGTGCGGGTTGGCCGGGTGTCGGCAATTGATTACGATACGACCGCCTACGAGGCCGTGGTGACGCTGAGTATCGATTCCACCTACAACGCGTTTCCGAACGATACCTCGGCCAGTATTTTTACCGCCGGCCTGCTGGGTGAGCAGTATATTGCCCTGGATCCGGGCGGCGCCATGGAGAATCTAGGCGAGGGCAGCCGCATCCGGTTGACGCAGTCGGCGCTGGTTATGGAACAGATTATCGGTCAGTTCCTGTACAGTATGGCCGCAAAAAATGAAGAGAAAACGAGTGAAGAGTAAACGAGTATTAAAATGATTACCGTAATATTGAAACACCTTGTTCCCGTCTTTCTGCTAATGCATCTGTCGGTGGCGGTATGCGCAACGCCGGCGCCGGCTGATATTCTGCCGCAGGAGCTGGTGCGTGATACATCCTCGCGCATGCTAAGCGCGCTGCGCGACGAGCAGGATGCCATTAAAAACAACCCCGGCCGCCTCTACGAGCTGGTGTCTGATATCGTTTTGCCGTATTTCGATTTCAGGCGCATGAGCCAGTGGGTGCTGGGCAAGAACTGGCGCACCGCGACACCGGACCAGCGTGAACGGTTTGTCGAGGAATTCCGCAAGTTGCTGGTGCGTACCTACGGCACGGCCTTGTCTGAATATGCCGATGAAAAAATCATCTACCTGCCGTTTGCTGCCAGCAACGATGCGCGCATGGTCACCGTGCGTACCGAGATCGAGCAGGGTGGGTCTACCATTCCCATTTCCTATTCAATGTACAACTCCAGTGAAGGCTGGAAGGTGTACGATGTTGCAATCAGCGGGGTCAGCCTTGTCACCAACTATCGTTCGACCTTCGGTACCATCATTCGTGACGAGGGGATGGACAGCCTGATAAAGCAGCTGGTCGAGCGTAACAACGCTGTTACCGATGGCTGACGCGGCAGTCCGGGTTGGCGAATCGGGCTGGCTGCTGTCCGGCGAGCTGGATTTCGAAACGGTGCCGGCGTTGCTGCAGCACCGGGGTGTACAGATGGAGGCGGGCAAAAACCTGACTATAGACCTGGCGGAAGTCACCCGGGTGGACAGCGCAGGCCTTGCCTTAATGATCGAATGGTTGCGTGAGTCCGAGCGCAAGAATCTGGATATGACGTTTACCAACGTTCCAGAACAGTTGCTGTCCATTGCACGTGTATGCGGACTGGATGAAATCCTGTTCCAGGCGCGCTGATCCGGGCGCGGCATTCATTTATAACAATGTTTTTAACTAACCGGTGAAGAATACACTCTATGCAAAGTTCAGAACTCGAGGCGCTTATCAAGGCCGGTATGCCTGACGCTGAAGTCATCGTTAATGGCGATGGCGATCACTTTGAGGCGACCGTCATCAGCAAACAGTTTGAAAACTGCAACATGGTCAAGCAGCACCAGCTGGTTTACGCTACGCTTGGCGATCGCATGGGCGGTGAAATACATGCCCTTGCCCTGCATACCCACACCCCGGAAGAATGGGCCAGCAAACGACGTATACAGTAAGTCGACCAATTACAGGAAATTCGTCCATTGGACAAACTGATAATCAATGGCGGTGCCCGGCTTGAAGGCGAAATCCGTATTTCGGGTGCCAAGAATGCCGTTTTGCCAATCATGGCCGCCACCCTGCTGGCCGATACGCCGGTCGTCATACGCAATATCCCCCATCTGCATGATGTCACTACCACCATGGAACTGCTCGGCCACATGGGCGTGCAGCTGACCGTGAATGAGAAGATGGATATTGAAGTCGATGCGCGCCACATCAATTCCCTGTATGCGCCCTACGAGCTGGTGCGTACCATGCGCTCATCCATCCTGGTGCTGGGCCCGATGCTGTCACGCTTCGGCCGTGCCGATGTGTCCTTGCCGGGCGGCTGTGCCATTGGTTCGCGCCCCGTTAACCTGCATATCAAGGGGTTGCAGGCCATGGGCGCCAGCATTGATGTCGAAAACGGTTATATCAAGGCGCGTGTCGATCGGCTCAAGGGTGCGCGGCTGGTGATGGATGTTGTGACCGTGACGGGTACCGAGAACCTGATGATGGCGGCAACGCTTGCTGATGGTGTAACCATTATCGAGAACGCTGCACGCGAACCCGAAGTAACCGATCTCGCCAACTGCCTTAACAAGATGGGCGCGAAGGTCCGGGGTGCCGGGACGGACACGATTGAAATCGAGGGTGTCGAGCGCCTGTCCGGTACCGATTACGAAGTTCTGCCCGATCGCATCGAGACGGGCAGTTATCTCGTTGCCGGCGCCATTACCGGTGGTCATGTGAAGGTCAAGGATACCCGCCCGGATACCATGGATGCCGTGTTGCAAACCCTGCGCGAGGCAGGTGCCGACATCACCGTCGGTGAGGACTGGATAGAGCTGGACATGCACGGTCGTCGTCCACAGGCGGTTAATGTGCACACAGCGCCGTACCCGGCATTTCCGACCGACATGCAGGCGCAGTTCACCGCCCTGAACGTGGTGGCGGAAGGGACCGGTACCATTACCGAAACCGTGTTCGAAAACCGCTTCATGCATGTACAGGAAATGCAGCGCATGGGTGCGAAGATCCAGCTTGAAGGTAATACCGCGATCACCACTGGTGTCGAGAGGCTGGCCGGTGCGCCCGTCATGGCTACGGACCTGCGTGCCTCCGCCAGTCTCGTGCTGGCCGGGCTGGTGGCAAAGGGCGAGACCGTGATCGATCGTATCTATCATATTGATCGTGGCTATGAGCGTATCGAGGAGAAACTCGCCATGCTCGGTGCGGATATCCGCCGCGTTCCGGACTGATTTCGCCTGCCCATGGTTGCCGCCGGCCGGGCCGGTGGGCCGGCCATGCTTGTAATATCCCGGTAACTCCCTGAAACTTGACGCCATGAATATCGCACTGACCATTGCGCTGTCGAAGGGCCGTATCTTCAAGGAAACGCTGCCGTTGCTGGCGGCCGCCGGTATTACCCCGAAAGATGACCCGGAAACCAGCCGCAAACTGATACTCGATACCAGTCTCGATGACGTGAAACTGGTCATTATCCGTGCCTCGGATGTGCCGACGTATGTGAGCTATGGCGCGGCTGACGTGGGCGTGGCCGGCAAGGATGTGCTGATGGAACACGGCGGCGACGGGCTGTACGAGCCGCTGGACCTGAAAATCGCGAAGTGTCGGCTGATGGTGGCCGGTTTCGAAAACGAGAATCCCTCGCGTCGCCGGATGCGCATCGCGACCAAGTACGTCAACAGTACGCGCCGCTACTATGCGGACCGTCGCGAGCAGGTAGAGATCATCAAGTTGTACGGTTCGATGGAGCTGGCGCCGATCGTCGGCCTGGCCGACCGCATTGTCGACGTCGTCGATACCGGCAATACGCTCAAGGCCAACGGACTGGTCCCGCTCGAGCATATCGCCGACATCAGCTCCCGACTGATCGTGAACCGGGCATCCATGAAAATGAAGCATGCGCGCATTGCCGACTTTATCGACAAGCTGGGTGCTGCATGTGGCAGTTAACAAGATTAGCCACAGAGATCACAGAGTACGCAGAGAAAGATATTCAGAACGCAGGCAACAGTAGCTTGCAAACGACTGTTAACGCGGATCGTGCAAAGAATATTTCCCGAATATAAATGCAATGGTTAAAGAACCCCGGATTAATTCGTCATTAAGGGCGTGGTGCGGGAATTCCGGACTATGGGATCAATTGGTTGGAGATTGCCGCGTCACTTTGTTCCACGCTATGACGACGTTTTGATGATCGCTTAAAGGTTTCTTGAATTGTTTGTGTTGCCGCGCCTATCGTAATTGCTTTATTTATATTTTTCTCTGTGTACTCTGTGATCTCTGTGGCGAAATCTGGAATGAGAAACATCCATGCCTGACATAAAACGAATCGATTCAACCGATCCCGGGTTTGATGCCGCATTGCACGACTTGCTCGACTGGGAGCAGAGCGCCGACATCGCGGTCGAGTCGGTGGTGCGCGAGATTATTGCGGATGTGCGTACGCGCGGTGATGCGGCATTGATCGAGTACACCGAACGCTTCGATCGCCGTAGCGTGCGCGATGGACTGGAGATATCACTGTCGGCGTGTGCGGATGCCGCCGGACGTATACCGGATGACCAGCGTGCGGCGCTGGAAACGGCGGCGGCCCGGGTCCGTAGCTATGCCGAACACCAGAAAATTGAATCCTGGTCCTATACCGAGGCCGACGGCACCTTGCTCGGGCAACAGGTCACGCCGATGGACCGGGTTGGCCTGTACGTGCCGGGCGGCAAGGCGGCCTATCCCTCATCGGTATTGATGAACGCGATCCCGGCCAAGGTGGCGGGCGTTAAAGAACTGATCATGGTGGTGCCGACGCCGGAAGGGCAGGTCAACGACATGGTGCTGGCGGCAGCTCATATCGCCGCTGTTGACCGGGTGTTTGCAGTCGGTGGTGCGCAGGCCGTTGCGGCGCTCGCCTACGGTACCGAAACAATTCCGGCAGTCGACAAGATTGTCGGGCCCGGTAATGCCTATGTTGCCAGCGCCAAGCGCATGGTGTTCGGCAAGGTCGGTATCGACATGATTGCCGGGCCCTCCGAGATCCTTGTTATTTGCGATGGCGCGACCGATCCCGACTGGATTGCCGTCGACCTGTTCTCGCAGGCCGAACACGATGAGGATGCCCAGTCCATCCTGGTCAGCCCGGATGGCGATTTTCTTGACCGGGTGGCCGACAGTATCGATCGTCTGCTGCCGGACATGCCGCGTGCGGAAATTATTGCAGCGTCATTACGCGGGCAGGGTGCGCTCATCAAGGTGCGCGACATGGACGAGGCAGTCGCTGTTGCCAACCGTATTGCACCCGAACACCTTGAGTTGTCGGTGGAAGATCCGCGTCCCGTGGCGGCGCAAATTCGCCATGCCGGCGCAATTTTCATGGGACGTTACACGGCCGAGGCGCTGGGTGACTACTGCGCCGGGCCCAATCACGTGCTGCCGACATCAAGCACCGCGCGTTTCTCGTCGCCACTGGGCGTCTATGATTTTCAGAAGCGCTCCAGCCTGATCCAGTGCTCCGCCGAGGGTGCCAGTGTGCTCGGGCGAACCGCTGCCGTACTGGCGCACGGCGAAGGACTGACGGCGCACGCGCGTTCCGCCGAGTTGCGTATTCGTGAGGAAGATTGAGTTGACGTGATTATGCGGTTGGTTTTGCGTTATTGATGCACTTGCGGTTATATCGTTACTGTCCGGTTAATTGATACTTGAAGATGGATGTAAAAGAAAACATACAACGCTGGGTGCGCCCGGAAATCCGGGCACTGTCGGCCTATCATGTGCCGCCCGCCGACGGGCTGGTCAAGCTCGATGCCATGGAGAATCCCTGGCCGTGGCCGGCGGAGTTGCGCCAGGCGTGGCTTGAAGTCGTGCAGGCGGCCGCACTGAATCGTTACCCGGACCCGACAGCCGGTGCATTGCAGGCGACGTTGCGCGCGGCGATGTCGGTGCCGGCTGCGGCGCAGGTGATGCTGGGTAACGGTTCGGATGAACTGATCCAGATGATCGTGCAAACGATCGCGGCGCCGGGTCGCGTCATCATGGCGCCCGAACCCACCTTTGTCATGTATCGCCAGATTGCGGCGGTCTGTGGCCTGGAGTTTTCCGGCGTTCCTTTGAGCAGTGATTTTTCACTGGATCGCGGGCAATTGTTCGCCGCTATCGAGGCATGGCAACCCGCCGTCATATTCCTGGCCTATCCCAACAACCCGACCGGGAACCTGTTCGACGCAAACGTTATCCGCGAATTGCTCACCATGACCGAAGGCCTGGTGGTGGTCGATGAAGCCTACGCGCCATTTACCGATGCGAGTTTCATGTCGTCGCTCGGCGAGTTCAGTAACCTGCTGGTGCTGCGCACAGTATCCAAGATGGGGCTGGCCGGTATCCGGCTGGGCATGCTGGCGGGTGACCCGGCCTGGCTCGAGCAGATAGACAAGACGCGCCTGCCATACAATATCGGCACGCTGAACCAGTTGACCGGTGTGTTCGCAATGCAGCACAAACCGGTGTTTGATGAACAGGCGGGCAAAATCCGCAGCGCGCGTGGTGAACTCGACGCGCGGCTGCGTGAACTCGGGTCGTTGACGGTCTATCCCAGCGAGGCGAACTTTATCCTGTTCAGGGTGCCGGAAGGCCGCGCCGATGCGCTTTATGCGGGTCTTCGCGAAGCGGGTGTACTGATCAAAAACCTCAATGGCAGCTCGAAAGCCCTGCAGGATTGCCTGCGCGTGACAGTGGGTCAGCCGGACGAGAACGGGGTATTCCTCGACGCCCTGGCGCGCCTGCTGTAACGCAAGGCTGGAAACATTTGCAGTTGTCATTGCGAGCGCAGCGAAGCAATCCATGGATTCCTCACGCCAACCTTTTAGATTGCTTCGCTGCGCTCGCAATGACGTCTTATACCGTTCAGACGTGAAGGCCTAGTTGCGCGTAACAGACTGCTGCGGCCGCTGAATGACGCGCGCCTTTAACGTGAATGCCGTTTCCTTGCGGATGCCGCCGAGCTCAATGACGGTGTCGGGGCGCTGTTCCGAGATTACCCGCATGGCGTCGCGTGCATCCATTGTCGGTGTGCCGTTGATGCTGGTGACCACGTCACCCGGCATCAGGCCGGCGTTGTCGGCCGGCCCGTCGCGCAGCACGCCGGCGATGAGGACGCCTTCTGTAATATTAATGCCCAGTGATTCGGCCAGTGCCGCTGTCAGGTCCTGCGCCTCGATTCCCAGCCAGCCGCGTACCACGTGTCCCTGTTCGATAATCTGGGTCATGACACCTTTAGCGAGGTTGATCGGTATTGCGAAACCGATGCCCTGAGAACCGCCGGAGCGGCTGTATATTGCCGAATTGATACCGATCAGTTCACCGTTGGCATTGATCAGGGCACCGCCCGAGTTGCCCGGGTTGATCGCGGCATCGGTCTGGATAAATTCCTCGTAGGCATTGATGCCGAGCTGATCGCGTCCGGTGGCGCTGATAATGCCGAGTGTCACCGTTTGCCCGACGCCGAACGGGTTGCCGATGGCGAGGCAGACATCACCCACGCGCAGGTTTTCTGAATCACCGATGACAATGGCCGGCAGGTCGTCGATGTCGATGTGCAACACTGCGAGGTCCGTGTCCGCATCGGTGCCGACGACGGTTGCCTGCAGCATGCGACCGTCGGCGAGCAGGACCTGGATTTCATCGGCGCCATCGATAACGTGGTTGTTGGTCAGCAGATAACCCTGCCGGCTGATCAGTACGCCGGAGCCGAGACTGGTTTTTATTTCCTTGCGCGAATTGGAAAAACGGTTACCGAAAAACTGCTTGAACACCGGGTCATCCAGCAACGGGTGAATACGCCGCGTGATAACCTTGGCGGTATGGACGTTCACAACCGCCGGTGCGGCACGGTCAACCGCATCTGCATAGGATACCGGGCCAAACGCCTGCACCGGCGCACTGCCGGCCACCGGCGCGGGCGTGGTGACGGGCTTGCTTTCGGTGACTTCGACCACGCGGTCATCGTTGCGCAGCAGGTCCGGTTGCACCAGCAGGATGTACAGGAACGCGGCGGCAAGACCGGTCATCACGGTCTGCAGAACGAATACGAGTGACTTGCGTATTGACATGGCTGGGTTACCCTGTGGATCGTCAGAATATTGTACGCCCAAATACTGCTGAACAGATACAGGGACACACGTCATGGTAGCGTTGAACGAACTGGTAAGTTACACGAATGATCTGCTGCAGGCGGACCGTTTCAGTGATTACTGTCCGAACGGACTGCAGGTGGAAGGGCGGTCGGTTGTCAGCACCATTGTCACTGGCGTGACGGCCAGCATGGCATTGCTGGAGGCGGCGCACGCGGCCGGTGCAGATGCCGTGCTGGTTCATCACGGTTACTTCTGGAAGGGCGAGGATGCATGCGTGCATGGCATGAAACGCGCGCGTCTCCGGCAGTTGCTGACGACAGATACCAGTTTGCTGGCATGGCATCTGCCACTGGATGCGCATCCGGAGCTGGGCAATAACGCACAGCTTGCCCGTGTGCTGGAGCTGCGACAGAACGGTGTATTCGGCGATGACGGTGGTATGGAGCTGGCCTGTGCGGGCGAGGTGGCCGAGCCGGTCACTCCGGGTGAATTGCAGGATCGCATTGAACGCGCGCTGGGCCGGACACCGCAACACATTGATGGCCGTGCGCCCGTGATCAGGCGTATCGGCTGGTGTACCGGCGCAGCACAGTCATACCTTGTGGCGGCAGCCGCTCACGGCCTGGATGCCTTCATCAGCGGTGAAATCTCGGAGCAGACCGTGCACGTGGCAAGGGAGTGCGGTATTCATTATTTTGCTGCCGGTCATCACGCCACCGAGCGTTATGGCGTACAGGCACTGGGCGAACATCTCGCGAAACAATTCGGGCTGACGCATCGGTTTATTGACATCGATAACCCGGTTTGAAGCAGCTGTGTAGTACGCACACCTGTGATTGGTGGAATTTTTTTGCTGCATCCCACTGTTTTTTCCGGCGTTGCTCTTGACCTTGCCAGGCGCATGCACCATCCTATGCGGTTTCCGGATTCTTCGTGAACCAAATTAGAATATTCCGATATGATTAATCATCTTTCGAGTCGTTGCGCAGCAAGGGAATGTCTGTAATTCACTAATTTTTATTTAATTTCTGGAGATTGCCTGCATGAGTGGCGATGAAACCAATTCCGCAAGACGTCGATTTCTGACGCAAGCCACCACCGCTATCGGTGCGGTGGGCACCGGCTTCCTGCTGGTACCTTTCATTTCATCCATGGCGCCCAGTGCCAAGGCGCGCGCCGCCGGTGCGCCGGTCCGGGCTGATATCAGCAAGTTGCAGCCGGGGCAGATGATTCGCGTCGAGTGGCGCGGCAAGCCCGTGTGGATTGTGAAGCGCACACAGGAAATCCTCGACAAACTGACCGAGATGGAGCCGGTACTGGCTGATATCACCTCGGAGGTTTCCGATCAGCCGGCTTACGCAAAAAATGCGGGCCGCTCGATCAAGCCGGAAATACTGGTGCTGGTCGGCATTTGCACACACCTCGGATGTTCGCCGACCTATCGGCCCGACGTGGCACCGGTTGACCTGGGTGAAGACTGGCAGGGTGGTTTCTTCTGTCCCTGTCACGGTTCCAAGTTCGACATGGCCGGTCGCGTATTCAGGAGCATGCCGGCACCGAAGAATCTGCCGGTGCCGCCGTACCGCTTTATCAGTGATGCCGAGATCATGATCGGCGAAGACCAGGAGGTCGCATAATGGCCGGCAACAGTGCAGACAAGTGGCAGGGTGGCCTGCTCGGCTGGATCGATGCGCGCTTCCCGCTCAGTGCCATGTGGAACGACCACCTGGCTAAATATTATGCGCCGAAAAACTTCAATTTCTGGTACTTCTTCGGCTCGCTGGCACTGCTGGTGCTGGTCATGCAGATCATTACCGGTATCTGGCTGACCATGAACTACAAGCCGGATGCGAAACTGGCCTTCAACTCCGTTGAATACATCATGCGTGATGTCAACTGGGGCTGGCTGATTCGCTACATGCATTCCACCGGCGCCTCGGCGTTCTTCGTAGTGGTTTACCTGCACATGTTCCGTGGCCTGATCTACGGCTCGTACCAGAAGCCGCGCGAACTGATCTGGATATTCGGCTGTTTCATCTACCTGGCCCTGATGGCCGAGGCCTTCATGGGCTACCTGCTGCCGTGGGGCCAGATGTCCTACTGGGGCGCGCAGGTGATCATTAACCTGTTCGGCGCGATCCCGTTCGTGGGCGAGGGTATCGCCGAGTGGATCCGCGGTGACTACGTGGTGGCCGATGCGACCCTGAACCGCTTCTTCGCCTTCCACGTGATCGCGGTGCCGATCGTGCTGCTGGCCCTGGTAGTGCTGCATATCCTTGCGCTGCACGAAGTCGGTTCGAACAACCCGGATGGGGTCGAGATCAAGAAGAACAAGGGTCCCGACGGCAACCCGGTCGACGGTATTCCATTCCACCCCTATTACACGGTGAAGGATATCGTTGGCGTGATCGTGTTCCTGATCTTCTTCTCCATCGTGATGTTCTTCATGCCCGAAATGGGCGGTTATTTCCTGGAACATAACAACTTCATCCCGGCAGATCCGCTGAAGACGCCCGAGCACATTGCACCGCTCTGGTATTTCACGCCGTTCTACGCCATCCTGCGCGCGGTCCCGTCAATCGGTGGTTCATCATTCCCCGGTGTGGCGGCGATGTTCATGGCCATTATTGTGCTGTTCCTGCTGCCGTGGCTGGATCGCAGTCCGGTGAAATCCATCCGCTACCGTGGCCGGATCTACAAGATCTGGCTGGCACTGTTCGTTATCAGTTTTGCCATTCTCGGCTGGCTGGGCATGGAGCAGCCGAGCTTCTGGAAGACGCTGACAGCACAGGTATGCACCGCTATCTACTTCGCATTCTTCATTTTGATGCCTATCTACACCAAGATGGACAAGACCAAGCCGGTCCCGGACAGGGTGACATCATGAATAAACACCTAATCAAGACATTGTTGTTGCTCGCGCCGGCATGGGCGTTCGCTGCCGGTGGTGGCGTGCATCTCGAGAAGGCGAACATCGATCCCGATAACGTGCAGTCACTGCAGCGTGGCGCAAAGATGTTCGTCAACTACTGTCTCAGTTGTCACTCCGCCGAACTGATGCGTTACGAGCGCGTTGGCAAGGACCTGGGCATTGAGGACAAGTTGGTGCAGGAACACCTGATGTTTACCGGCGGCAAGCTGGGCGACCTGATGACGGTGGCCACGGCTGACGCGGACTCCAAGGAATGGTTCGGTACCGTTCCTCCGGACCTGACCGTCATTGCGCGTTCACGTGGTGCCGACTGGCTTTATACATACATGAAAAGCTTTTACCGCGACGATTCCAAGATCATCGGTGTGAACAACCTGGTGTTCCCGGATGTTGGTATGCCCCACGTACTGTGGGAACTGCAGGGCTGGCAGGACGCCGTCATCACCACGGTGAAGGACAGTCATGGCAAGGAAAGCAAGTCGGTCGCGCTCGAACTGACGGAGCCGGGCATCATGTCGCCGAAGGAATACGATCGTGCGGTACGTGACCTGGTCAACTTCCTCGATTACATGGGCGAGCCGTACAAACACGAGCGCAAGTCGCTGGGCGTCAAGGTCATCATGTTCCTGCTGGTGTTCCTGATTGTTGCTTACATGATGAAACGCGAATTCTGGAAAGACATTCACTGAGCGTGTGAGCGCCCCGGGGGGTAATTCAATATGGCACTTGTAGCCAATAGACGCTCTGTAATGAGCCTTTTTTCATCAGCAAGCTGCCCGCAAAGCCACCGTGTGCGGGTGGTGCTTGCTGAAAAAGGCATCACGGTTGAAATCGTGGAAGTCGATAACAACCAGAAGCCGGAAGACCTGATTGATCTTAATCCCTATAACAGTGTCCCGACGCTGGTAGACAGGGAACTGGTCCTGTATGACCCGCGCGCCATTATGGAATATCTTGACGAGCGTTTTCCGCATCCGCCGCTGATGCCGGTTGACCCGGTTTCACGTGCTCGTACACGTCTGGCGCTCTTCCGGATCGAGCACGACTGGTATGACCTGACGCAGGCACTGGAATCGCGTGGCGAGAAGACAGCCGGCAAGGCGCGTAAACAGTTACGTGACAGCCTCACGGCGAGCGCCGAGGTGTTTGCCGCCAAACCGTTTTTCCTCAGTGATGAATTTTCACTGGTCGATGCCAGCGTCCTGCCGATCCTGTGGCGCCTGAAGCATTACGATATCGATTTGCCGCGACAGGCAAAGCCGGTAACCGATTATGCGAACAGGATGTTCGAACGGGAATCTTTCCAGGACAGCCTGTCCGAGACCGAGCGCGAAATGCGCGACTAGGATTTCGGAATGCGCCATGGCGGCGCAAAACCGCAATCCACGACAGTTGGTTTTGCACCCGTTTCCGGGTATCTTCAAACACTATGACGACCAGTCGCCCATATCTCGTGCGTGCAATACACGAGTGGATTCTCGATAACGGGATGACGCCCCACCTGCTGGTGGATATCGAGGGAGAGGGCGTCGATGTTCCCGCGCAGCAGGGGCAGAACGGAAAAATCGTCCTGAACATCAGCCCGACGGCCGTGGAAGGCCTCAATCTTCGCAATGATGCCATCAGCTTTCGTGCCCGCTTTGGCGGCATCGCTACCGAAGTGTATGTGCCGCTGGAATCCGTACTGGCAATCTATGCGAAGGAAAACGGTCGCGGCATGGTGTTCAGCGAAGATGGCGACGAGCCGGAGCCAGGCAACAAGAGCAAGCAGGGCAAGCGTCCATCGCTGAAAATCGTCAAGTAGGCGGGTAAAAAAAGGGCCGGATGCATTTTCCAGTAAAAATGCATCCGGCTTTTTTTGCAGTGATCTAAATGAGTATCCCCTCTATGAGTATCCCCTCTCCCCAACCCTCCCCCTGAGGGGGAGGGGGTGTTTATTTGATGCCTTCGCTTCGCTCTCCCCAACCTTTCCACTGAGGGGGTGGTTGGCAAGTCGAGTACCAGTCTTTTTTTCATTGCAGTAACAAAAAAGAGCATCCCCTCTCCCTCCGGGACGACTGCAGGGATGCAGGAGGTAGAGCAACGCAGGAGCAGTTGCCGAGAGGGCCAG
>JAOULY010000196.1 GCA_029881775.1 Gammaproteobacteria bacterium | reverse complement strand
ATACACGTCGCCCAGGCCGTTGCGTGTATCGACACCAATCTTTTCAAAGGTTGCGGCGTGTTTCTCGAATACATCCCGGTAATACACACGCACGGCATGACCGAAGATGATCGGGTCCGACACCTTCATCATGGTGGCCTTCATGTGCAGCGACAGCAGCACACCCTGCGCCTTTGCGGCCTCGGCGGCCTCCTCAAAGAACGCGCGCAGCCTTTCCACGTTCATTACCGAGGCGTCGACCACCTCGCCGGCCAGTACCGGCACGGCGTTCTTCAGCACGTGGTCTTTACCATCTGACGTTGTCAGGACTATTTCCAGCTCACCATCCGCCTCGACCACCGCAGACTGCTCGCTGGAATAGAAATCCCCGTCCGGCATGGACGCAACATGCGATTTCGAATCGGCCGACCACGCACCCATGCGATGCGGATGCTTCTTCGCATACGCCTTCACCGGCCCGGCCACGCGCCGGTCCGAGTTGCCCTCGCGCAGCACCGGGTTGACCGCACTGCCAAGCACCCTGGCGTAACGCGTCTTGATGGCGGCCTCTGCATCATTGGCCGGCTCAGCCGGGTAATCCGGTATGTCGTAGCCTTTCCCCTGCAATTCGCTGATCGCCTCCAGCAACTGCGGCACGGAGGCACTGATGTTCGGCAGCTTGATAATATTTGCCGCGGGCGTCCTGGCCAGCGCGCCGAGTTCGGCCAGCGCATCGCCTATCTTTTGTGCCTCGGTCAGCTTGTCCGGGAACGTCGCGATAATCCGACCGGACAGGGAAATGTCCCGCGTCTCCACCATAACCCCGGCGGACCGCGCAAAGGCCTGCACAATCGGCAAAAATGCATACGTCGCCAGTGCCGGTGCCTCGTCGGTTTCGGTGTAGATAATGGTTGGATCTGCCATAGCGCGCTTTCCTTAATATATGTATCGGACCCGGCTTGCGGGGCGCCTATGATATTCCAGGATGGACGCCAGTTCACTACCCGCATACCGGCCGGCATGCCGTGCAGGTCCGTCTGACCCGGCCAGACGACCGCCGGCGCAGGCAGGTATCCGCACGAAAAACACCACAACAGCCTGCTTGCCGGTCTGCCAATAGCCGGCATGAACATGCCTTATTACTACTCACCACAAGGCAGCAATCACCTGCACCGGCAGCCGCCACCCAGCCAAAATTTTTTCTGTTCCCGATCAAAATAATCTGTTTGACGGACCTGTGGCCCGGCCCTCTAATCGCGCGTCGCAGGCACCATGCCCTGCACTGAAATCGACAGTTAGCCACTGTCAGGAGAATGAACATGAAGTACCGTAGCTTGATAGTTGTACTGCTGCTCGGCCTTGCCGGTAATGTCTACGCAGAACAGCATGAGGACGCCGCAAGCGAATCTGACGACGACCGCATCGCCTGTATCGAGGCAGCCATTGCCGAAGAAATAGATGCCGGTGAGCCGTACGACAACTACGTGGAGGCCTGTTACCAGGAGAAGCTCAAACAAAGAGCTGCAACCGATAAATCTCCGGATAGCAACCAGTAGTACCGGCCTGTGCTGCCCTTAAAACCGGGCAGGCAACAGTCCTGGCTGTGAATCTTTTCATCCGGCCGGTCGTCAGCTGACGACCGGCCGTTTCCTGCCCGCAGCGTTACCGGCAGGCGCCGGCTCCCGCCCTTACCGACAAAACACCATCCGGGTTGGTGCACACCTGTGATCGCGTGCGCGTGACAACACGCATGTGCAGTAATAACATTATCCGCAAGCACACCGACACACGAGCAATACGGACCTGGATAAATATCGCGTACTGGTTATTGGGCCGCGCCGCGGACTGCTGGATGCACTCCGCGCCAGGGCCATTCCGTTTGCCGTCTGGCAGGAAAAAACCGCCATGTCGATCACCGATGCGCAGCCACTGCTCACTGCGCCACTGTGGAATACGACAGAGAAGCTGAAGCAGACAATCCGCGGTGAATTCGGCACAGAACGTTTTACCCATGTCATCGCCGGCAGTGACGCCGCCGTATATCCGGCCGCCGTGGCGCGTCGTATGCTGGGCGCGCGGCAATCACCCACCACGACCGCGCTGCGCTGCCGCGACAAGCTGGAAATGAAAGACTACCTGTCGGACTTCGACATCCCGATGACCGATTATATAGCCGAGTCCTCCGCCCGCTCGGCAGATGAGGCGTTCGCGCGGCTCGGCACACCGATCGTGCGCAAACGCAGAAAATCTTCCGGCGGACGCGGCCTGGAACTGCTGCATACGGCAGCGGACCTGGCGTTACGGCGTAATGACCGCAACATTCTTGAACGTTATGTAGATGCCAGCGAGGCAAGTATTGAGTCCTTCATCAGTAACAACAGGATCCGCTTCATTAATACGACGCGCTACCTGGAGAAGGGACACGTGAACTTCGTACCGGCTGCGTTTGATGCCGCCCTGCAGGACAAAATTATTTCACTCAACCGCCGCGTCATCGAAGCGCTGAAGATATCCTGGGGAATGACCCATCTCGAAGTCTACCTTGTCGAAAAAGGCCTGTTGTTCGGTGAGATTGCGCTGCGTCCGCCCGGCGGTTACATCATGAATGCCATGCAGCATGCCTATGCATTCAATCCATGGGAGGCACTGCTCGCCATCGAGCTTGACGAGGACTTCGACTTTCCTGAAAGCAACACCGCCTGCTGCAGCGTTGAACTGTTCCACCCCGGCGCCGGCGAGGTTGCGGCGATACACGGATATGACTGGTTAAAACAGCACCCGGCGACCCGCGAGTTCCGCATAAAAATAAAGGTCGGCGACACCATCAGCAAACGCGAAAGCGCCGGACAGGACGTCGGCTATATATTGCACGCCAGTGACTCACCCGCTGCACGACTTGCGCTACAGAACCAGCTGGACCGGAACTTCTCCATCAAGATGCGCTGACAGGCCATTTAGCCCCTGCTCACAGGGCTGCACACGGCGTTATATGCAACCGCATTACGCCTCACTGGCCCTTGAATCGCCAGCCCTCATCCTCGGCGGCCATCACTATCTTCGCGCAGGCACGTGAATCCGAACCGGCATCATGATGGTTCAGTTCAATATCGAGATGCCCGCACACATCCGGCAGCCGGGTCGGAAATATTCCCCATTGCTTGCGCGCCAGCTGCACCGTGCAGACAAACGGCAACGCTGGCACCCGTAAACCATTGCTCTTGCAACACCCCTGCAACACGCCGCGATCAAACGACGCATTATGCGCCACCAGGAAATCACCCTGTGAAATAAACCCGCCGATCGTGTCCCACAACCCGGCAAAGGTCGGCGCATTCTCGACATCCGCCCAGCTGAGCCCATGGATGTGCGTAAAATTGAACTGGCGTTGCGGCGGCCGGATCAGCAGCGTCTTTTCGGCCACAATCTCACCACCACGCACATGCACCAGCCCCACCGCACAGGCGCTGGTGCGACTGTAACTGGCCGTCTCGAAATCGATCGCCACAAAATTACCCATGCATCACACGCCACCCGTCCCGACAACGCAACCAGGCTGCAGCAGCGCCTTGCAGGCGCGATTCAAATATTCAAACACAACAGCCCTCCCTAACGCGGCCGCGCAATCGCCGCGATCACCATCAAAACACTCACCACCAGGAAAACAGCCGAAAAAACGATCAGCGCCTCCGCCATCGTCACGCCGAACAACAACTCCGGCGTATAGCCGCAGGAGGTCTGTACCTGGAACAGCTTCGGGAACCAAACATCCGGGGTAAACCACGCCGGCAAGCCCAGGCTGAAACCGCACTCCCCCTCGGCAAACCCGCGCTCCGTCCCCAGTAATTTCCAGGCACGCTCGAGCATTCCGGCCGCAATGCCGACGGTCAGCAGATGACCCGGCAGCACGGCCAGATTCAGTCCCTTCTGTATCAGCATCAGCAATGCCACCACGATCAGCACCAGCACCCACAACCGCATCTGGATGCACAGCACGCACGGCATCTCATCAAGCACATACTGGTAAAACAGCGCCACCGCCTCAAACGACAGCCCGATCAACAGTAATCCCAACCAGTACCAACAGCTTCTGCCGATGCTTGCCAGTGTGTCCAACATGGTGTCCTCCAGATGCTGATCCAGCCGACAATTTACCCTATTTCAGGCAATAAATGTCCGTTAAACGCCTTTAAATGCGCCCGGCCTGCACCTTGGTCCAATAGCGCCGGGCTGGCGGCAGGTGCTGTAATTACGCTATCTATGGAAAAACCTGCACATGATGCTGGCGCGCAGGGGAATAATAATATGCACAGACCACTACTCATCACCCTGCTCGGCCTCCTGCTGTCCGGCACTGCCGTGGCGGACTGGAAAATCACCAGGGATAAAATCCTGCAGGTAATGGACGCCTCGGATGCCGCCGCCCTCGAGCGCGATGCCGCCGCGATCAGTATTTACCTCAGCGATACGTTCGAGCGGCTCATTGAATTCCCGCACAAGGGACTGATGGCGAAGGTACGCCTCAAAAAAATGGAATACCTGCAGATGATCGACGAGGGCTGGGCCGGCATCGATGCCTATGACTACCAGCGCGACAATGTCGAGGTCCACATCATGCCGGACGGCATCACCGGCCGCTCACACTCGACCGTCACCGAGAACATCACGGTGGACGGCATCAGGATGACCAGCCGGTTCCGTGAATATGCTACTTATGCCATGGAAAACGGTCGCCCGGTGATTATAGAGGTCAGCGGGCATACCCTGCTTGGCGACACCACGCCGCAGTAATTTAATCGCGCCTGCAAGGCGCTCCTACAGCGCCTGAATTAACAGCTGTAGGAGCGGACGTTGTCCGCGAATCCAATCATTCGCGCTTGCGAAGCGCT
>JAOULY010000195.1 GCA_029881775.1 Gammaproteobacteria bacterium | reverse complement strand
GGCATAATCTCTTCAACACTACTTACATTAGTTGTGTTACCTGCACTGTATCGGTTAGTACACGGGCATGATACGAACAAGGCATCCGCATCTGCAGGCAAATAATTTATGAACGGCAAATTATGCGGCTTTTACGAGCTACGCAATAATCCGAGAAAGGACTGCTTCCGGCCGTTTTAAGACAGTAACTAAATTGATTATTTCTATATGATGGAAGTATCAACTTCACAGTGGAATAAAAGCATTAAGGAGTACGTATGAAAAAACTGATTATCACGGTTATTTGCGCGTTAGTGTGTATACCTACAGCCTTTTATTGAAGGGCCTGGTAAACGGAAATACGAAACCGCGTGAATAACTGGTGTTCATCGTAGGGAAAATGCTGCGTAAAAATCATGCCTATCAGCTTCTCGCTCGGATCGGCAAAGAAATGCGTGGTCGCGGCACCGCTCCAGGTAAATGTCCCTTCGCTGACCGGCTCTAGCGAACCCGGCATGTCGATGTGCAGTCCGCTCATCAAACCCCAGCCCATGGCCGGAGAGAACGCAAACGCGCCTTCGGGCAGCGAATTTTGCATGGCCAGTTCAATTGTTTTACGGCCAAGAATACGCACGCCGTCGAGTTCACCGCTGTTCAACAGGGACTGGATAAAGCGGGCGTAGTCGCCGATGGTAGAAAACAGCCCGCCGCCACCGGAGGGCACGCCGTGCCCCTTTTCCGCGTAGGCCCCAAGGAGGTCATCCACGACAACCGTCAGCCTCCCGTCTTCTCCATGCCTGTGGATGGCGGCAAGGCGATGCAACTTTTCTGCGGGGACATAAAACGCCGTGTCCTTCATTTTCAGCGGGCCGGTGATATTTTCGGCGATGTATTCCTCGAATGACATGCCGCTCGTACGCTGTACAACAAGCGCAAGAATGTCATTGCTGATTCCGTAATGGTAAGTCTCGCCGGGTTGAGCGATCAGCGGAAGTGCGGCGGCACGCCGCAGGAAATCATCCAGTGAGCCTGCGTTCCACAGGTCAGCCGTTTTGTAGAGCTTGTGAACGGGTGATTCTTCAAAGAAGCCATAGGTAAAGCCGGCGGTGTGGTTGAGCAGCATCCTGATCGTTATTGGTGTCTTGATGTCCTCCAGTTCGGGGGCTTCCGCAGTGCCGCCGGTGAATACCCTGAGTTCCTTCAGTTCCGGAATGAAATCAGTCACCGGCTGGCTGAGCAGCAGTTTGTTCTGCTCGAACAACTGCAGTACTGCGACGGAGGTGATGATTTTTGACATCGAATAGATACGAAAAATGGTATCTCTACTGACAGCATCGCCAGTATCGATATTCGCTTTCCCCCACGTTTGCCAGTCAACGATCTTGCCGTTGCGGACCACCATGGCCGCTGCGCCGGCATGTTTTCCGTCAGCGATGTAGCCGCTGACCAGGGCATGCATGCGTTCAAGTCGTGCAGGGTCTATTTGCTCGTGCTCGGGCGATGAAACCGGCAGCGGACTGGCGGCATTCGCCGTCAAAGTCGAAAGTAACAATAAAGCCGTAAAAAACAGGTTGATATGCATGGTTATTTGTTCACCGTGGTAACAGGGACTACAGCAGTATCCGCTCCACACCACCGTGCTTCACGCGTTCAATGAAATCCTTTTCCCACTGCTCGCCAAGCAGGCGGTTGGCCAGCTCCACCACGATGTAATCGGTCTCCAGGCCGGTATCATCGGCGTAGCGAGCCAGGCCCTGTTGGCAGGCCGGGCAGCTGGTCAGCAGCTTCACGTTACCGGCAACTGCGCGGTCTGCTCCCGTGAGGCTTTTTATTCCCGCCTGCAGTTCTTCCTGTTTACGGAAACGCACCTGTGTCGAGATATCCGGGCGCGACACCGCCATGGTGCCGGCCTCGCCGCAACACCGGTCCGACAGCTGCACGTCCTGCCCGAGCAATGTCGCTGCAACGTCGGTGGGGTTATGGGTCTTCATGGGTGTGTGACAGGGGTCGTGATACAGGTACTGCACGTCGTCCACGCCCGTTGTAGTGACGCCTTTTTCCATGAGATATTCGTGAATGTCGAGCAGCCGGCAGCCGGGGAATATCTTGTCGAACTCGTACTCCATGAGCTGGTCCATGCAGGTCCCGCAGGAGACGATCACGGTGTTGATGTCCATGTAATTGAGCGTATTCGCCACCCGGTGGAACAGGACCCGGTTGTCGGTGCTCATCTTGCGGCCACGCTCGTCATCACCCCCCGAGGTCTGCGGATAGCCGCAGCACAGGTAACCCGGCGGCAGTACGGTCTGGGCGCCGACCTCGTAGAGCGTGGCCAGCGTTGCCAGGCCGATCTGGCTGAACAGCCGTTCCGAACCGCAGCCGGGAAAATAGAACACCGCATCAGACTCGTCTGTGACCCTCGCCGGGTCGCGCAGGATCGGCACCAGCTTGCTGTCCTCGAGCCCCAGCAGCGCGCGCATGGTCTGCTTGGGCAAGCGCGCGGGCATCGGCTTGTGCACGAAGTTGACGATCTGCGACTTGACCGGCATCGCGCCGGTGGTTGCCCGGGGCACACTGCTATGGCTACCGACCCGCAAACGCCTGGCGACCTTGTAGGCAAGCCGCTGCCCCCTGTAACCCCACTCGATCATCGCCTTGCGCACCAGTTTTATGGTGCGCGGATCGGTGATGTTGAGAAAGGCCATGGCCGCCCAGGTCATCGGGCTGGTATGTTTCTGGCCGCGCGCGCGCAGGATCTTGCGCATGCGAATGGAGACATCACCGAAGTCGATGTCGACCGGGCAGGGGCTGAGACACTTGTGACAGATCGTGCAATGATCGGCCACATCGTTCATATCGTCGAAATGACGAATGGAAATACCGCGGCGGGTCTGTTCCTCGTAGAGAAAGGCCTCGATGATCAGGCCGGTAGCCAGGATCTTGTTGCGCGGCGAATACAACAGGTTCGCGCGCGGTATGTGCGTGTTGCACACCGGCTTGCATTTGCCGCAGCGCAGACAGTTACGGATATCGTCGTTGAGCTCGCCCAGCGCGCTCTCCTCAAGCAGCAGCGCTTCCTGCTGGACCAGGCGCAGCGAGGGGGTATAAGCATTTTCCAGGCCGGCACCGGCCAGCAGTTTCCCGGCATTGAAGTGATTGTTCGGGTCGACCTTCTGCTTGTAGGCGGTGAATGCATCGATGACCGCCGCATCCAGGTACTGGATCTTGGTGATCCCGATACCGTGCTCGCCCGAGATAACGCCGCCCAGCGCGGCAGCCAGGGCCATCACGCGGTCGACGATCTGTTCCGCTTCATGCAGCATCTGGTAATCGTTGGAGTTGACCGGGATATTGCTGTGCACATTGCCGTCGCCGGCATGCATATGGGTGGCCACGAACAGGCGGCTGGAACGGATACGTTTGTGGATGGCATCATGCTGTGCCATGACAGCGTCCCACTCGCGACCGGCAAAGATCTCCTTCAGCGGTCGTTCCACCTCATGCCGGTAGGAAATACGCAGCTCGCGGCGCAGCAGCAGCGCCAACAGGCTTTCACTATGATGTCCATGCTCGCGCAAATTGTCCGGCAGCAGGGTCGCGTGCGAACTCGCCGGCTGGTCGAGATTATCCAGCAGCGTGCGCCAGCGTTGTGCGACCGTGTGCAGGTGACAGCGCGCCGCCTCGATCTTTGCAGAGACGATGGCCCGATTCTCCGCGCTGTCCTCGAGTTCGGTGCCCGCGTGAAGTTCAGGCAAATCACCGCCGAGATATTCCAGTATTGCGTCGATGATCGTCAGCTTGTTACGGGTCGAATACTCGATGTTGATGCGCTCGACCCCTTCGGCATATTCCGCGAGGCGTTCGAGCGGTATCACGACGTCTTCATTGATCTTGAATGCATTGGTGTGCGCAGCGATGGCGGCAGTACGGGTGCGGTCCAGCCAGAAGCGCCGCCGCGCCTCGGGACTGACGGCGATAAAGCCCTCGGCGCCGCGCGCATTCGCCATGCGCACCACAACCGAACAGGCATCGGCGACCGCGTCCTCGTTGTCGCCCGACACATCAACCAGCAGCAGCATTTTCGGTAACTCGCGCCGGGGTGCCTTGGTGCTGTAGCTCACGGCCTTGATATAGCGTTCATCAAGGTGCTCCAGGCCTGACAGCAGGACGTCTTCGCGCGCATCCAGGTAATCCTTGGTTTCGACGATGGCCGGGACTGCGCGGTGCAGGTCGCTGCCAAAAAATTCCAGGCAGAGCGTGCGGGTGAACTCGGGCATGCGATGCAGCACGAACACCGCCGAGGTGATCAGGCCGTCGCAGCCTTCCTTCTGGATGCCGGGGAGTCCGCCGAGGAACTTGTCGGTGACATCCTTGCCCAGGCCCTGTTTGCGCAGTGAGGCGCCGGGCATCTGCAGCAGCTCGGGTTCAGCGACGGGCGTGCGTCCGTCGCGGTCATAGCGGGTAATGCGAAAGGTCACCGTCGCCTGCTCATGGATCTTGCCGAGATTGTGGTTGAGGCGCTCGACCTCCAGCCACTGTGCCTGCGGCGTTACCATGCGCCAGGACACCAGGTTGTCGAGCGTGGTACCCCACAGCACGGCCTTCTTGCCACCGGCATTCATGGACACATTGCCGCCTATCGTGGAGGCATCCTGCGATGTCGGGTCGACTGCAAACACGTAGCCGGCCGCTCCGGCCTTTTCTGCGACGCGACGGGTGACCACCCCGGCGCTGGTACGCAGCGTGGCGACTTCATGCTCGACGCCTTCTATACGCCGCAACTCGACCTCGCCCAGGCCCTCGAGCTTCTCGGTGTTGATTACCGCACTGTTGCCCGATAACGGGACGGCGCTGCCCGTATAACCGGTTCCACCGCCGCGCGGAATGATGGTCAGGCCC
>JAOULY010000194.1 GCA_029881775.1 Gammaproteobacteria bacterium | reverse complement strand
GCCGGACCAGCGGGTCGTCACTGGCCGACAGTAGTGCCTGCAGGTCAGGCAACAGTGCCAGGCTGTCACGCAGGCCGGACAGGTCGCGCGGACGTGCCGACTTCAGGGCAATGCGCGACAGGATGCGCTCGATATCGGCGCAGCCACGCAGGGTCTCGATGAGTGCCGGGTAGTTGTCTGCTGCAACCAGGCTGTCGATGCATTGCAGCCGTTGCTCCAGCACGCCGTGGTCACGCAGCGGCCGGTGCAGCCAGCGTCGCAGCAGGCGTCCACCCATGGCCGTGGCGGTGCGGTCGAGCACGCCGACCAGCGTATGCTGTTCGGTGCCGGTGCTGGAGTGTTCCAGCTCCAGGTTGCGGCGGGTGGCGGCATCCAGCACCAGGCTGTCGCTGCGGTTTTCGACGGTCAGTCCGCGGATGTGCGGGAGGGCGGTGCGCTGGGTATTGGCGACGTACTGCAGCAGCCCGCCGGCGGCACCGATGGCGGCGTGCAGTGTTTCGCAGCCGAACCCGGCCAGGTCATGCGTGCCGAACTGTGCGTTCAGCTGGCGACG
Source organism: Gammaproteobacteria bacterium (assembly GCA_029881775.1). Classification (GTDB taxonomy): domain Bacteria; phylum Pseudomonadota; class Gammaproteobacteria; order UBA9214; family UBA9214; genus UBA9214. The sequence continues at coordinate 4,329 of JAOULY010000194.1, read as the reverse complement.
CGCGCTGTCGGTCTCGAACAGCCAGGCCGGCTGCTCACGCAGGCGAGAATCCTGTGCAAGTTCGGGCGGCAAGGTGATGGCCTCGTTAACAATTATCTCGGCCGGTTGCAGGCGCTGGAGTTCACCCAGCAGTGCCTCGTTACCGGAGGCCTCCTGCACACAGAAGCGTCCACCCGAGAGATCCAGGGCGGCGATACCCCAGCAGTCCCCGCGCTTGTGGAGGGCGACCAGCAGGTTGTCCTGGCGGTCATGCAGCAGTGCCTCCTCGGTCAATGTGCCGGGCGTGACGATGCGCACCACCTCGCGCCTGACCGGCCCCTTGGCAGTGGCGACGTCGCCGACCTGTTCACAGATCGCCACGGATTCGCCCTGGCGCACCAGCCGGCCGAGGTATTGATCAATCGCATGCACCGGAACCCCGGCCATGGGAATCGACTCCCCGTTGGATTTACCGCGTGAAGTTAAAGTAATGTCGAGGAGTGAGGCGGCGCGCCTGGCGTCCCCGAAGAACAGCTCGTAGAAGTCGCCCATGCGATAAAACAGCAGGATGTCGGGGTGCTCGGCCTTGATGCCCAGGTATTGCTGCATCATGGGGGTGTGCTCGGCGGTCATGGCGGGGGAGTTTAGGCTTTCTATTCGCGCTTGCGAAGCACGCCTGTAAACGGTTGGTATGCCGGCAGGTGTGGAGGGCGGTCTGCAGGAGCGGAGCGCATCCGCGCAGATCGCTTACAAGGTGCAGATGTCATTCCCGCGCACGACTGCATGGAGGAGGTGAGGCAGGGAACCTGTCGAGAGGCTGGTCCGGGCCATGCAGGATGTAGAGCAATGCATGGAGCAATTGCCGAGGGGGAAACCCGCTACCCCGTCATTCCCGCCTGCGCGGGAATGACGGCTGGTTTGAGTTGGCCACCATACAGAGAGGCGCGCTGCTGTCCTTGATTTCGGCCAGCACCTGTATGGCGCAGTCAGCCTCTCACGCGCCAGGCGACGCATCGCCACCCTGCAGTCGTGCGCGGTGAAGACAATTGTGTATCGTAGGCGGTACCGTGTTCATTCAATCGTGAAAGGGCGGAGATGAGTTCATGTCCGAATTAAAAGAATTATCAGAAAGACTCGCCAGCTTGTTGCTTGATAAGAAAAAGCAGCTTGCTGTTGCTGAATCCTGCACCGGTGGCTGGCTGGCCAAGTGCCTGACCGATATCAGCGGCAGCTCCGGCTGGTTCGAGCGCGGCTTCGTGACCTACAGCAATGACGCCAAGCGGGAAATGCTCGGTGTCGATGCCGCCACGCTGGCCGGGTACGGCGCGGTCAGTGAGGCCGTGGTGCGGGAAATGGCGCTGGGGGTCCTGTCGCACAGCCCTGCGGATGTTGCCGTGGCCATCAGCGGTATCGCCGGTCCCGGTGGCGGTAGCCCTGACAAGCCGGTCGGGACGGTCTGCTTTGCCTTTGCGGAACGCGGCGGTGACGTCCAGGTCACCACTTGTCATTTTGAAGGCGATCGCGAGGCGGTGCGTCGCAGTGCCGTTCACTACGCGCTCAGCCAGCTGCTTCAGCTGTTCGCCGATGGCTGAAACCACGCGCCGCCTGTTCTTTGCGCTGTGGCCGGATAATGCGGTGCGCATCCGCTGCGACTGGTATGCCAGTGGTTTGCTGGGCAAGCGTATCCGCCGCGTGCCGGCCGACAATATCCACCTGACACTGGGCTTTGCCGGCTCGGTCACTAACGAGACCTGTCGCTGCCTTGAGGCGCAGGCCGAGACCGTGGCGGTCGAGCCGTTTCATTTACAGATCGATCACCTCGGCTACTGGCAACGGCAGCGAGTGCTGTGGATGGGGCCCACGCATATGCCGGATGAACTGTGGGCTTTGGTGACGGCTGTTCGCGATGCCTTCGACGCCTGTGGTGTGGCAGTGGACCGGCGTGCTTTCCAGGCGCACATCACGCTGGCGCGCAAGTTCAGCGCGGCCTTGCCGGCGGGGGAAGCGCCGGCCATCGACTGGCCGGTGAGCAGTTTTTGCCTGGTCCAGTCAGTTAATTCTGAAATCGGCGTCAGTTACCGGGTACTTCGGCGCTGGACGCTAGAGGGCGCGCAGTGAATGTGTGATAATCCGCCCGACCGGCGGGTCAGGGAGGATGCGCCATGAACATAACCGGAGGGGCCAGATGGACGACAACAAACGCAAGGCATTGAGCGCAGCACTGGGACAGATTGAAAAGCAGTTCGGCAAGGGTGCCGTCATGCGCATGGGTGACGTCGCCGCGGTCGGTGCGGCCGATGCCATTTCCACGGGTTCTCTCGGTCTCGATATCGCACTCGGTATCGGCGGCCTGCCGCGCGGGCGCGTGATTGAAATCTACGGTCCGGAATCGTCGGGTAAAACGACATTGACTTTGCAGGTGATTGCCGAGGCACAGAAGACCGGCGGTACCGCTGCCTTTATCGATGCGGAACATGCGCTCGACCCGGCGTATGCCGAAAAGCTCGGCGTTAATGTTGACGAATTGCTGGTGTCGCAACCGGACACCGGCGAGCAGGCGCTGGAAATTACCGACATGCTGGTGCGTTCCGGTTCCGTTGATGTCGTCGTGGTCGACTCGGTGGCGGCGCTGACGCCGAAGGCCGAGATCGAGGGCGACATGGGCGATTCGCACATGGGCCTGCAGGCCCGCCTGATGTCACAGGCGCTGCGCAAGCTGACCGGCAACATCAAGCGTTCCAACACCATGGTGATCTTCATTAACCAGATCCGCATGAAGATCGGCGTCATGTTCGGCAACCCGGAAACGACCACCGGCGGTAATGCGCTGAAATTTTATTCCTCTGTGCGACTCGACATCCGTCGTATCGGCGCCATCAAGAAGGGCGACGAGATCACCGGTAACGAGACACGCGTCAAGGTGGTGAAGAACAAGATGGCGCCGCCGTTCAAGAAGGCCGAGTTCCAGATCCTCTATGGCGAGGGTATTTCACGCGAGGCCGAGCTGATCGACATCGGTGTGCAACTGGGTTTCGTCGAAAAATCCGGCGCCTGGTACAGCTACGGGCCGGACCGCATCGGCCAGGGCAAGGACAACGTACGCGAATTCCTCAAGCAGAACCCGGATATCGCCGGCGAAATCGAGGCGAAGATCCGTGCGGAGTTGCTGGACAAGCCCGCGAAGGTTGTCGAGGACGAAGCGGCACTTGAAGAAGCAGAGGCCTGACACAGACCAGACGCCGGCAAATGTTCGCAAGGCCGCCATGGACAGCCTGGCGCGCCGCGAGCACGGTGAGCAGGAACTGGCGGCCAAGCTGGTAGCCAAGGGCTTCGATACGACAGTCGTCGCCGAGGCCCTGGCCGGGCTGGTCGAGGACAAGCTGCTCAGCGATGACCGGTTTGCCGAGGCATTTGTTCACTCGCGTTACCAGCGCGGCGCCGGTCCGTACAGGATCAGGGCCGAGTTGCGCGAACGTGGTATTGACGAGGGCCTGATTGAGGCCAGTATTGCGCGCTACAGCGGTGCATGGTCCAGCCTGGTTGTCGAGGTGCGTGAGCGCAAGTACGGGGCTGAAATCCCGGACGATTTCCGTGAGCGCAGCCGGCAAATGCGGTTTCTGCAGCAGCGCGGTTTTACCCCGGAACAGATAAAACAGGCCTTCAGGGAATGATCCTGGGGCAGGCCGCGTTGCCCGGCCCGGCCGGGGGGGCGGACAAGGACTGTCATCGGAAAATGTGCTCCGCAGCCGATTTTCTTATCAGCCGCGGGAATTTTCTCGCGAGGTGTTCCAATCCGGCCCAAATCACTGAATAATAAAGCCTGAACAGAACAGGCTCGTAAATTCCCTAATGCACACCAGCGCAGAACTTCGCCAGGCCTTCCTGGACTACTTCAGGGCGCGCGACCACGAGGTCGTGGCCTCCAGCTCGCTCGTGCCGGCGGATGACCCGACGCTGTTGTTCGTCAACGCCGGCATGGTGCAGTTCAAGGACGTATTTACCGGCAAGAGCGTGCGTGCGCATCCGCGTGCCACCTCCAGCCAGCGTTGTGTCCGCGCCGGCGGTAAACACAACGATCTCGAGAACGTGGGCTATACCGCTCGCCATCACACCTTCTTCGAGATGCTCGGCAATTTCAGTTTTGGCGACTACTTCAAGCGCGAGGCGATTGCCTATGCCTGGGAGTTCCTGACGAAGGAAATGGGATTGCCGGCGGAAAAACTGTGGGTCACGGTTTACGAGCAGGATGACGAGGCCGCCGATATCTGGCTCAAGGAAATCGGCGTCAGTCCCGAACGCTTTACGCGCATCGGTGACAAGCCGGGTGGTGCGCGATACCAGTCCGATAAT
>JAOULY010000193.1 GCA_029881775.1 Gammaproteobacteria bacterium | reverse complement strand
CACAGACTAAAGACCGGCAGTAATCAGGCCGATGTTGATGGGTGATGCATTGATTTCACCCACCGGCAGGCAACTAACGTGACCATTGAAACACTCAGTCTTCTATCCCTGATAATGTCGGGTTGTACCCTGCTGGCACTTATGTGGCTGACCGCGCGGGCCTTTAAAATAAACACCGGCTGGGGCCTCGGCGTCCTGTTGCTTTCGCCTGTTACAGCCGTTGCTTTCGGTATCCGTCACTGGAAAATGGAAAAATTTCCGTTCCTTGTATATATGGGCACGTTCACCGCAGCGATCGTCCTGCTGTTCGCGCTGTTCACGGCATGGGGCGGCTGGGAACTGCTACAAGCCGCTCAAGCGGCCGAACAGTCTCTGCAAAACCAGACAGTGACGCAAAACAAGGCAGACGCATTCAGAAAGGCAAGCCTGTCGTTCCAGCAGAAATCAGGTATCAGTTATACGAACGACAAGCTGCAGACGCAGCTACAGCGTGAACTTGACCTCAAGGCCGAACAGGAACGAATTGCTGCCAGGGCCGCCGAGCTGGAAGCACAGGAAGACGAGGATGATGCCGGTTATGACGGCCTCTACCGCAGGGCACCGAAAGAAACAGCGCGTTACCGCCTGGTATACAAGCCACTCAAGCTGGCCGATGCGCACAGGTACATTGGCGCAACCGTCAAGGTTACGCGACGCAATGTCGAGGAAAAGGAATATCGCCTGACCGGCGCATCGGCTGGTTCGTTACAGTTCGCCCAGAAGAACGGCAAAGGTTCTTTCTCGTTCGCCTTCAAGAAACGCGACATCGAGAAGATCCGTATCCTCGCCAAGGAACCTTACTAGCACAAGCCTGCTGTGCCGCCCGGGTGCGCGCGGCACACCGGCACCTGTGTTGAGCAGATTTTTACCCCACGACAGTACGCCTGGTGCCGCACGGTATTTACCCTGCGGCCTTTCCTGTTTTTGGCCAGCTACCACCATGGCTGCTAGTGACAGCCACCACCACGAGCGAGCATTGACCATCCGGGTCCGGGGAAAAACAGCCATGCACCGGGGCGAATGAATTGTCTATAATCAGACAACACCACTGACAGGATTGAGACATGACGCATCGAATCATCACCCTGGTTACCGCACTGTTTCTGCTGGCCGGCTGCTCCACTTCGCCAACGGGACGCTCGCAACTGGTGTTGATGCCGGACAGCCAGATGAACCAGATGGGTCTGCAGGCATTCACGAACATAAAACAGAAAACGCCTGTCAGTAGTAATCGGAAATCAAGCAATTACGTAGAGTGCGTCACGAACGCGATCACCCGGCAGGTTGGCGGGCACTGGGAGGTGGTCGTATTTGAAGATGATTCGGCCAATGCATTCGCCCTGCCCGGCAGTAAAATCGGCGTGCATACCGGCCTGTTGAAAGTTGCCACCAACCAGGACCAGCTGGCGACTGTTATCGGTCACGAGATTGCACACGTCCTGGCACGTCATTCAAATGAACGCGTGTCACAAAAATTTGCAGTTGAACAGGGACTGGGACTGGTCAATGCGGTTGCCAGCCCGACGTCCGGTACCGGCAAGACATTGATGGGCATGATGGGTGTGGGTGCCCAGTTCGGCATACTGATGCCGTTCAATCGTGTGCAGGAAAGCGAGGCCGATGTGTACGGACTCGAGCTGATGGCGAAGGCCGGGTTCGATCCACGCGAAAGCGTCAACCTGTGGATTAACATGGGCAAGGCGAACAAGGGTCAGCCGCCGGAATTCCTCTCCACGCACCCGTCGCACAGCACACGCATCAGTGACCTGAAGGCACGCATGAATTCAGCCATGCAGCTCTACCAGAACGCCCGCAACACGGGCAAACGCCCTGCCTGCAGCTGATTGTTTTCAGACTACCGGGTTACGCAAGACGCCTGCGCCGCCAACCTCGACCACCATCTCGTCACCGGGCTGTAAATATTTTGGTGGTGTGAAACCCATACCGACACCGGCCGGCGTGCCGGTTGCAATGATGTCGCCCGGCAATAATGTCATCCCGCTGGACAAGGTCTCGATAATTGTCGGCACATCGAAAATAAGCTGACTCAGCGTGGCCTGCTGGCGCAACTCGCCGTTGACGGTACACCTGATCTCGATATCTTCCGGTGCCGCCATGACGCTGCGGTGCACGACAAGCGGCCCCATGGGCGCGAATCCATCCAGGCTCTTGGCACGAAACCACTGGAAATGCTTCTTCTGCATATCACGCGCGGAAATATCATTGATGGCGGTGTAACCGAATACATGTTGCCAGGCATTGGCGGCCGCGATATCACGACCACCCGTACCGATAATCAGCGCCAGCTCCGCCTCGTAGTCAAGCATGCGGGTCAGTTCCGGGTATGACGGCACCGGCGCGCCCGGTGCAATGACCGCGGTGGTTGCCTTGGTGAAAATAATCGGGTGCTCGGGTGGCTGGTCGGGACCGTTCATTTTGGCGGCAACTTCACGCGCGTGTTCGAGGTAGTTCTTGCCGAGACAAATGATGTTCCTGCGTGGCACCGGTAGCGGCGCGGATGGCCTGACATTATCGTATGGACGACAGGCGCGCTGCTCACTGGCCGCGACCAGCGCCATCTCCCAGGCCAGCGCCGCCGCGTCATCACCCGCTTCCAGCAGCGCTGCCAGCGTGCCGGCCACCAGGCCCTCACCCGACGCACGCGCGGCAGCCGGCAAGTCGACAACAGTTCCGTCAACCAGCGCACCGAGCTGGCCATTTTCCAGGGTCAGAAATTTCATGCAGGATCTTCCGGTCAGGTGATTGGGAAAGCAGTCTTACTCGCTGAAAGTGTCACATTTACCGGCATCGCCGTACTTGATGCCGGTCTTGAACCAGTGCACGCGCTGCTCCGATGTACCATGCGTGAACGACTCCGGTACCACGTAGCCCTGCGCCTGTTTCTGCAAACGATCATCACCGATCGCTGCAGCGGCCTGCAGGGCTTCCTCGACATCGCCGGACTCAAGTACATTGCGGCTACGGTCGGCGTGGTTACCCCACAGGCCGGCATAACAGTCAGCCTGCAATTCCTGTTTAACGGACAGCGCATTGGCCGCCGATTTTCCCATACCCTGCTGCATCTGGCGCACCTGTTTACTGGTGCCGAGCAGGGTCTGCACATGGTGACCAATCTCGTGCGCAATCACGTAGGCCTGGGCAAAATCACCCGGCGCGCCGTGGCGGCGTTTTAAATCGGAGAAGAACGACAAGTCGATGTAGACTTTTTTATCCGCCGGACAATAGAACGGCCCCATGGCCGCACTCGCCATGCCGCAGGCTGAACGGACCGAACCGGCAAACAATACCAGGCGGGGTTCTTCGTAGGTACGTCCGGCGCGCTTGAATATTTCACGCCAGGTGTCTTCGGTGTCTGCCAGTACAACGGATACGAATTCCGCCAGTTCGGCTTCTTCCGGTGTTGGCTGGTAGTCAACCCGGGTTGTTTGAGCGGATCCCAGCCCCTCTCCCAGCTTAAGCAGGATCGAGGGATCAATCCCCAGGAAATAGCCCAGCGCCAGCGCAATCACGATTGTGCCGATGCCACCCTTGAACGCACCACCACCCAGTCGCTGTCCGCGCCTGTCCTCGATATTTGAGCTTCTACGGCCCCTTTTCCAGCGCATGGTTCTCCCCTGAACAAACGGATCCCGGGCATTATAGTGCATTTACCGGCAGGCTTGCGCAGGCGACATAAAGTCACACATGGGCGTTTACGTCCTGCCGGATTTGCGTCAATATTGAAACATGGAATCGACCCACACCGAAATCCCGCAGCCGCAACCTCGGCGCAGCCGCCTGCGTATGTTCCTTATCGTGCTCGCCACGATTGTCGTGACAGCCGGCCTGACCTTCTGGTTCGTTCGCACCTGGATCTTTCCTGCCGAATTCAAGCCCGTCAAGCTGTCCGTCAAGGAAGAGCAGGTGCTTGAGCACAAACTGGCGCGGCTGGACAGTCTGCAAGTCACCCAGACACGCGGAACGGCAAAGGCAAGGCAGCGCAAACTCGAACAGGGTGACCAGGGCGCCGACTACATCGAACCCGAGGCCTATAGCGAAGAAGGTGCCGACCGCAGCATCTCGTTGTCGGAACGCGAACTCAATTCGCTGCTGGCAAAGAACACGGACCTGGCAAGAAAACTGGCAATCGACCTGTCAGACAACCTGATGAGCGCAAAGCTGCTGATTCACGTCGATGAAGACTTTCCCATTATGGGCGGGCAAATCCTCAAAGTCCGCGCAGGCGTGGAACTGGCCTACCGCGATGCGCGACCGATCGTGATACTCAAGGGTGTCAGCATAATGGGCGTCCCGGTACCCAATGCCTGGCTGGGCGGCCTGAAGAATATCGACCTGATTGAACAGTACGGTTCGGATGCCGGTTTCTGGAAAGCCTTTGCTGACGGCGTCGACAACATCAATGTCGAAGACGGAAAAATCCGCATAGAGTTGAAAGAATAAACTCTTCCCCCGCTTTACCCACGTCTCTGCCATCCAGGGAACCTCTGATTAATTCAGCAAATCCCGTCATTGCGAGCGTAGCGAAGCAATCTCCCGCTGCGAAATCAGACTGTTAGAGATTGCTTCGTCACTGCGTTCCTCGGTAACTGCTCCATGCGTTACTCTACCTCCTACATGGCCCAGGCCAGCCTCTCGACAGGCTCCCTGTCTCACCTCCTCCATGTAGTCGTCGCAAAGACGACACATCAGAGGTTTCCTAGTACCAAAGTGCAACTGTGTTGCACCTAAGGACAATAGCCGCGCACCTGCCGCTTGCCTAGACTGGTTACCAGTGGCAAACATAATAATAACAAGCCACCTTCTACTAATAACCGGGCCGGACGGGCAGCCAGC